>CAYHAX010000157.1:0-2528 GCA_964354695.1 uncultured Dehalococcoidia bacterium | reverse complement strand
GCTGCCATCGGACTGCTGATAGCTCTCCAGAACGGAGATAAGCACACGGGGCAGAGCCAGCCCTGAGCCGTTCAGCGTATGCACAAACTCAGGCTTGGCGTTGGGCTGGGGACGGTAACGTATGTTAGCCCTGCGGCCCTGAAAATCGCCGCAATTGCTGCATGAGCTTACCTCGAGCCACTCCTGACAACCGGGCGCCCAGGTCTCGATATCGAAGGACTTGGTGGCAGCGAACCCCAGGTCGCCGCTGCAAAGCTGGAGCACTCGATAGGGCAGCCCCAGCTTCTCGCACACCTCAGAGGCATCCCTGACCATCCTGTCGAGCTCTCCGTCCGACTTCTCAGCCTCGACAAACTTGTAAAGCTCCACCTTGTCGAACTGATGTCCGCGCTTGATACCTCTGGTGTCCTTGCCCGCCGACATCTTCTCGCGGCGGAAGCAGGCTGTATAAGCCACATAATAGATGGGCAAAACTCCAGGCTCAAGTATTTCATCGCGGTGCAGGTTGGTCAGTGGGACCTCCGCTGTGGGCACAAACCACAAATCGTCTTCTTCGTCGTGGTAAAGGTTATCGGCGAACTTGGGCAGATTGCCCGACCCCACCATGCACTCCCGCTTCACCATGAACGGAGGATAGATTTCCTTATAGCCATGCCCTTTAGTGTGCAGGTCGAGCATGAAAGCGATGAGCGCCCTCTGCAGACTGGCTCCCAGCCCTTTGAGTATATAAAAGCGAGTCCCCGATACCTTCACCCCCCGCTCGAAGTCAATGATGCCCAGCCTGGTGCCGATGTCCCAGTGAGGAAGGGGTGTGAAATCGAATTTCTTAGGCTCGCCGTGTTTCCGCACTACTACGTTATCTGCTGAGTCCTTGCCTTCAGGCACCGTGGGATGCACCAGATTGGGAATGCGGAGCAGGAGTTCGTTCAACTCCGCCTCAGCACGCTCTACCTCAACCTCCAGAGACTTGATGGAATCGCCCACATTTCTCATCTCGGCGAGCAACTCGGGCGGCTTCTCTTTCATCTTGGCGATGTCTTTGCTGACCTGCTTCCTCCTGGCGCGCAGGCTCTCCGCCTCCTGAATCAGACGGCGGCGCTCCTCATCTATGCGCAGCACTTCGTCGAGCCCCGAGACCTCGCCACGTCTGGCGAGATTCGCCCGCACCAAGTCTGAATTCTGTCTGATAAACTGAATACTAAGCATCAGCCTTATCCCCTCGTGATACTTTATGGTCTCCAAACTTCTGTTCCGAGGGAATCCCTTCTGGTCTTATCTTTAACTGCGGGAACAGGATGACCTCCCTTATCGATTGCTGGTTCGTTAATATCATAACAAGTCGGTCAATACCCACACCCAACCCCCCTGTGGGCGGCATGCCGTACTCCATAGCGAGCAAGAAGTCCTCGTCAAGCCTCTCCACCTCCTCATCACCCAATGTGGCGCGCAGGCGCTCCTGCTCCTCGAAGCGCTTCCTCTGTTCTACAGGGTCGTTGAGCTCGGTGAAGGCGTTAGCGAACTCCATGCCACCTATGAAGCACTCGAATCTCTCCACAAGCCGCGGCTCACCAGGCTTGCCCTTTGCCAGAGGAGACAGCTCAACCGGATAGTCAAGGACAAAGGTAGGCTGGATTAAATGAGGCTCTACATAAGTGGAGAAAAGCTTATCTATCAGATGCCCCCAGCTCACACCGCTCTCCGCCTCCATGCCCAATCTCCCCATAGCCTCCTGCAGGGAGGCTATATCACGATATTTGTCATCCAGGAAGTCCACGCCGCATCTCTCTTTCAGTTCATCCCGAAAGCTTACCCTGCGCCAGGGAGTAGTCAGATTGACCGTGTTGTCGCCAAAACTGAATTCCAGAGTGCTGCTAACATCCCGGGCGATATGGCATACCATCTCTTCCAGCATAGCCATGACATCGTTGTAGTCAGCGTATGCCTCGTAGCTTTCCATCATGGTGAACTCAGGGTTGTGCTTCGCAGAGATGCCCTCGTTGCGGAAGATGCGCCCTATCTCGTACACCTTGTCCAGCCCCCCGATGATGAGGCGCTTCAGGTAGAGCTCGGTGGCTATGCGCATATAGAGGGTCTGGTCAAGCACATTGTGATAGGTGGAAAAAGGACGAGCCATCGCCCCTGATGCAACAGGTAACAGCACAGGCGTTTCCACCTCTATGAAACCCCGCTCATCGAGAAAGCTGCGCATGGCAGCGATGATACGACTGCGCATGGTGAAGATATGCCTGGCTTCATCATTAGAGACAAGGTCAAGATACCTCTGGCGATAGCGCTTCTCCACGTCGGTGAGCCCATGCCACTTCTCCGGCAACGGCTGAAGCGACTTGGAGAGCATGGCGAAATCCGAAACCTCTACGGTCACCTCGCCGCTTTTCGTCCTGAAGACCTTGCCGCTGACCCCTATGAAGTCACCGATATCGAAATCGTGAAGAAACTGATATTTCTCTTCCCCGATGGCGTCCTTGCGAAAATATGCCTGAATCTTGCCTGAGCCGTCCCTGATGTCT
>CAYHAX010000156.1:0-4462 GCA_964354695.1 uncultured Dehalococcoidia bacterium | reverse complement strand
AAGCTGCTCCACCACGTTCTGTCCGGCGATGCCGGCATGGTCGCTCCCCGGCAGCCACAGAGTGGGGTCGCCCTTCATGCGATGCCAGCGGGTCATGATGTCCTCGATAATAGCAGCCAACGCTGTGCCCAGATGGAGCTCGCCGGTGACATTGGGAGGAGGCATGATGATAACAAAGGGCTTCTTTTTGTGGTCTATCTTCGGGGTGAAGTAGCCCCGCTCCATCCAGAAATCGTACAGTTTGCTTTCGATTTGTTTGGGGTCGTAGCTTTTAGGGATATCTTTCTGTCCTCGCGCCATCGTACAAAAACCCTCTCGACTTGCAAATGCTGCTCTTCATTTTAACTTGCCTTCGCTTCGGCGTCAAAGCGGAGCCGCAATGCTTTGCGCCCAAACTTCTCGGAAGCCATTTGTGCTGAGCCTGTCGAACGTCGAACCATGAACGTAACAACCCGCCATTGTAGGGGCACAGTCCAGTGTGTGACAAAAGTCAGTTTGGTTGTTATACTAAAATAGCTGTTTACATACAACAAGGGGAGCTGAGTGAAGCGGGCTTGGAATTTTGGGGAGGGTTTTCCTCCCCGTACTGTTGCTATAGTAGGAGTCTCCAGAAGCGAGGGCACCTCTGTCCCGGGATACACGGGTCTGAGTCTGCTTCGCATCCTTCTGGGAGCAGGCTTCAAGGGTCGCCTGTATCCCGTCAATCCCTATGCCAGCGTTATCGAAGGTCTCCAGGTCTACCCGAGGGTAACTGCTATTCCTGAGCGTTTGGATTTGGTTATCGTCACCGTGCCGACTACTGTGGTACCTCAGGTGGTCAGGGACTGCGTGGAAGCTAAGGGGTTGAATGTGCTGATATGCACCTCGGGCTTTGGCGAGACGGGGCTGGAGGAGGGTAGGAGGCTGGAAGCGGAGATAAAGCAGATATCCCTGGAAGGGAATCTGCGAGTTATAGGTCCGAACTGCTTGGGCTTCCAGATACCGACGGTCGGGATGCAGATGCACGCCGATACACCTCCTGTCCCGGGTCCCGTGGCTTTTGTCTCTCAAAGCGGAGGACACGCGCGTATATTCCTGATAAGGGGTCCCGAGTTCGGCTTCGGGTTCAGCAAAGCTATAAGCTACGGGAACGCGCTTCTGATGGGTGCCACTGATTTCCTGGAGTATCTAGCAAACGATGCGGAGACGAAAATCATCTGCCTTTATCTCGAAGGTGTGAGGAACGGCAGAAGGTTCATGGAACTGGTGAAGCAGGTTAACCTTGTGAAGCCTGTTGTTATCTGGAAGGGCGGTCTCACCACGTCGGGAGCCAGGGCAGCCATGTCGCACACAAGCTCTCTGGCAGGTGATAGGAAGATATGGGATGCTTTCTTCAAGCAGACGGGTGCAATAGAGGTTGGTTCCACTGATGAGATGGCAGAGGTAACTATGGCGCTTCTGCGTTTAAAACCATCGCGCGGCAAGCGCGCAGCGGTTCTGGCTGCCGGCGGGGGCAGCAGCGTAGCTACCGGGGATATCTGCGCTCAGGAGGGTGTTGAGCTGCCTGCGCTCTCTCAGGAGACGAAAGCACGTTTGTTGGAGTTCATCTCTCTGGTGAATCAGGGTGTGGCAAATCCGATAGATGTGCCGGCTGTGGTGATGGATTACCCCAGCCTGCTGCGAACATATGAAGTGCTGGCGGCTGACCCACTGATTGACATGGTTATCTTGCATTTGGGTGCCGAGTTCTTCATGGGTCCGACACTCGATGTTATGGCTGAGTTTCAAAAGCACATTTCGAGTTCTGCCGAGCATGACCACCGGTTCAAGCCGATGGTGGTTGCTGTGTCGAACGAGGGGCAGGTGCGCGAAACCGAGAAGTATGCACGCCAACTCAGGGAATCCGGGGTAACTACATATAACTCCCTGCGCGAAGCCTGCCGAGCCATCAGCCGCTTCGCCGATTACCACAAATTTCTAGCCGAAAGCGGAATAAGTGTTGCTTTGTAAGGGCTAGGGCACGTCATGCCGTGCCCCTACTTTTTTTGTTCGAGGACGTTTTGTTGTTGTTCTCTTTTCTCTTCTTTTCCTCGTCCTTCTTCTCGAACTCCTTCATCCCTTTGGCGAGTTCCTCCAGTCGGCTCTGAACGCGCCGGTTGATTGAGTTCTTCTCGAAGGTGCCGTCTTTGAGCCTCTTGCCGGCTTTCATGCCCGTGAGTATCTCGATGCCCTCATCCACGTGGCTTATGCTGTATATGTGGAATTTGCCTTTCTTTATCGCCTCCACCACATCCTCTCTGAGCATCAGGTTCTGCACGTTGCTCTGGGGGATTATCACGCCCTGTTTCCCGCTCAGCCCTTTTACTTTGCACACCTCGTAGAAGCCCTCTATCTTCTGGTTCACGCCACCGATGGCTTGCACCTCGCCCTTCTGGTTGATGGAGCCGGTAACGGCGATGCCCTGCTTTATGGGGACATTAGCCAGGGCGGAGAGCAAAACATAGAATTCTGTGCTGGAGGCGCTATCGCCCTCCACTTCGTCGTAGCTCTGCTCGAATACCAGGCGCGCGCTCAGGGAAAGAGGCGACTTGTGGGCGTAGCGTTCCGCCATGAGCCCGCTGAGGATGAGGACGCCCTTGGTGTGTATGGGACCGCCCAGCTTGGCTTCGCGCTCAATGTCCACAAGCCCCTCGCGACCTGCGGCTATGCTGGCGGTGATGCGGGTGGGTCTGCCGAAAATCAGGTCGCCGAGGTCTATTATAGCCAGGCTGTTCACCTGTCCCACTACATCGCCATCTGTATCTATCTTCAGGGTTCCGCGCTCTATCATCTCGGTTACACGCTCGTGAATCAGGTTGGAACGATATACATTCTGTTCGATGGCTTTGGAGATATGTTTGGCTCCTATCAATTTTTCGTTGTCCAGTCCTGCCCAGTAGCTGGCTTCCCTGATGATATCTGCGATTTCGGCGAATCTGGTAGTTAGCTTTTGCTGGTCCTGAGCTAACCTTGAGCTGTGCTCTATGATTCTTGCCACAGCTACCTTATCCATGTGGCGAAGGTTGTCCTTGCCGCAGACTGCGCAGAGCGTGCAGGTGTACTGTTTCAGGTTCTCGGCATTGAGGTCCATCCGGCTATCGAAATCCGCCTTCACCTTGAATAGCTCGGAGAACTCGCGGTCGAGTCCGTAGAGCATGTAGTAGTATAAATTCTCACCAATGACAATGACCTTTACACTCAAGGGTATGGGCTCCGGCAGTATGCTCTTCATGCTGAGAAAACCGAATCTCTCAGCAAGGTCTTCGATAACGACCTTTTTTTCTCTGAGGGAGCGTTTGAGGCAGTCCCATGACATGAGATTGCGCAGCACGTCGTCTATCCTGACGACCAGGTAGCCGCCGTTGGCTTTGTGCAGCGATCCTGGACGAATCATGGTGAAATCGCTGCTTATCGCGCCGAAGTGAGCCTCCCTTTCGAGTCGCCCTACCAAGTTGTTGAAGGTGGGGTTGGTCTCAATGACCACAGGAGCGCCTTTTAGGTGCGAGTTGTCAACCAGGACATTCACCTCGTATTTCTTGAGGCTCTGGCTCGCCGTGAACTGTGCGAAGACATTGACCGGCTCTGCCTCCGGAGGCGAGCGGAAGATGTTCTTGTTTTCGATGATGTCTGCCTCAACTGCTTTCAGGTATTCCACGAGGGCGGGGTTGTTCTCGCCGTATTTTTTGGTCAGGTCTTCGATTTGAGCCCCGAGGACGAATTGAACCACTCCCTCGTCCATCTTCTCCACCTGCTCGCTGCTCTCCCTGTCCCAGCTTCTCATCTGCCCCATAGCTTCCTTAATCTGGCCCTGGATATCCTCACGGCGTTTGCCTAACTTCTCCTTTTCTTTCGGGGTGAGGGCGAGCATCTCCTGCTCGGAGAGGGGCTTGCCCTCTACCATAGGTATAAGCAGCAAGCCCATGGGAGACATCTGAAGGGCAAACCCGTTGTCGTGAGCCAGTTGATTGAGCTGGCTGAAGAGCTTCTCCCTCTGCTCGTTGAAGATGTGCCCTGTGGCATCACGCCGCTTAGCATAGTCCTCGCTTTCGAAGGCTTTCTTAATGTTTGCCTGGGCGTTCTCTATGAACCGCTTCATGTCTTTCTGGAACTGGGCTCCCATGCCAGCCTTCAGTCTGAGCGCCTTTGGCATATAAGAGTCCTGGAAGTTGTGGACATGGCACCAGTCAGGGGGGACTTCCTTGTCCCGAGCCAAGGACTTCAGGAAGGCGACTATGGCTGTCATCTTTCCTGTGCCCGGCAGCCCTGCGGCGTAGATATTGAAGCCGGAGTTCTGTATGCCCAGGCCGAACTGAATGGCTTGAAGTGCGCGGCTCTGTCCGATGATGGTCTGCACCGGCTGCAGCTTCTCTGTGCTCTCAAAGCCAAGGCTGTCGGGGTCGCAGAAGGCGGCAAGCCGCTCTGGCGACACCTTCAAGGCGTCGAT
>CAYHAX010000155.1:0-2231 GCA_964354695.1 uncultured Dehalococcoidia bacterium | reverse complement strand
GGGAGTGCAGAGGGTCAGAGCCCCTCTGCCGGGGGATTGGGGGTGTCCCCCAACCTTCTAAGTCCCCCAAGACTGGGGGACTTAGGGGGCTGAAAGCTGATAGCTGACCTTTGACAGCTTACCGCTCCCGTTTAGAATTTCTCTTGCTGCTGTTCTGAACAGCATTTACACACAAAAGCCAGCGCACAGGCGTATAGCTCAGTCACAATAGACCCGCAGTCATCCCCAGCGCTCTCCACCGCGGGGAAATGGTCCTGCCGCAAGACATGCAGGTTACAGCGTAAAGCTCATCCAGCGGCTTCCCGCATACATGACAAACCTCGTTCATGCCAGCACCCTTATGATTTGCCCTTGCTCAGCCACTGCCACACCAGCGCCTCCTCAGCCTCTCTGGTTGTTACCTCCCCATCCAGCTTCGCGTTTCTGAGCGTACGCAGCATCCAGCCCAGCCTCCTGCCTTCAGGGACGCCCATCCTCTTCAGTTCATCGCCTGTAAGGACGGGGACGACAAACCTCAAGTCGAAAAGATAAAGCTCGAGACTCACCCGAACCAGGCCTGAATCCGTAGCCAGCGCAGCAGCACGAATCCCCTGTGGCTGATGGTGCTCCAGCAGCCTGTAGATTTCGCTGGGCATGATTCCCGCAGAGCCCAGCTCGTACATGGCTCGCTTTATATTCGGCATACCACGCAGAACCCGCGCTGCCTCACCGCCGAACTTCAGACGCCCCATGACTGTTTCGAGTTCCTCCTCTTTCAATCGCCACACGAGCAGCGCCAGATAAAGGCTGGGCTCCGGTTTCGAGCCATCATTAGATTTTCGAGCCTCCTCGAACCTCTTGACCAGCCAGCCATCCGCCTTAAGAGACTCATGCAGTTGCCTCAGCGCCCCCAGCTCATCGGCACGTCGCAGCGCTTTCTCAGGGCTATCCTCTTCCAGGATGCGTTCCAGTTCATGGCGCAACCTGTCACCGCTCACCTTGTCCATCATGGCTAAATCGCGCCTTAACAGACGCTCGGTCTCGGACTCGATCCTGAAGCCGAGCCGCTTCTCGTATCTTACAGCGCGCCAGATGCGGGTAGGGTCATCCCTGAAGCTCGCTTTATGTAAAATTCTAATCAGCCCTTTGTCCAGGTCCGACTTGCCGCCGTAGTGGTCAACCAGTTCCCCGAAGCTGGCAGGTTCAAGACTAACAGCCATAGCGTTTACAGTGAAATCGCGCCTGAAAAGGTCGTCTTTGATAGTGCCTGGCTTCACCGAAGGCAGTGCCCCGGGCTCAGCGTAGGTCTCAGACCTGGCGGTTACCATGTCCAGACTGACATCACCCAGAGTTACCGTAGCAGTGCCGAAGCGTGCGTGCGTGATCACCTTGCCGCCTTTGCCTTTGGCAAACTGGCGTGCCAGCGACGGCGCATCTCCCTCCACCACTAAATCGAGGTCCAGATTACGCCTGCCCAGAAACAGGTCTCGCACCGCACCACCAACCAGGTATAGCTTCTCGCCCCTAGCAGCAGCCAGTTCCCCGGCAGCCTTCGCAAGCCCCGAAAGCTCCCTCGGTAAATACGCCCCTACCTGTTTTCTCATATTCACCAAGTTCTCCCTGCGCGTCCCTATTATATCAGGAGCCCCACCCAAAATCCTCTCTCCATTTATACTTTGCAATTTTCACTTTTCACTTTGCAATTCCAGCATTCTGCCTCTTGACAAACCCTGAGAAAAATGGTAAAAACAGTCCGTATTGTCTTGATTGCAAAACGGACTAAAGCGCCTGGATAGATTCAACCAAAGGAAATATTTAGTCCGACAGTCCATTAGAGAGACCATAAATGACCGAGCAGCGAATTGCCACAACAGAATATGTCCAGACCCCTCAGAGCCGGGTGCTGCCCATAAACGGACTCCTCCAGCTCATGGTGGAAGAAGGCGCCTCTGACCTGCATATAAAAGTCCCCAGTCCGCCGGTGCTGAGAATTCAAGGCGAGCTAATAGCCCAGGAAGACCTGCCGCCGGCAACGCCCGATGATGTTCAAGCCATATTCGAGCAAATCACCACCGAACAGCAAAGGGATGTCTTTCGCAGCGAACTGGAGCTGGATTTCGCCTACAGCGTTCATGGACTTGCCCAGTTCCGCGTCAGCGCGCTCAAACAACGAGGCTCCATAAGCCTCGCCTTCCGCTTCATACCGTTCCGGATACCATCCATAGATGAACTGGCCTTGCCCCAAATCTGCA
>CAYHAX010000154.1:0-10114 GCA_964354695.1 uncultured Dehalococcoidia bacterium | reverse complement strand
AGGGATGCCCTGTACGCTGCGGCGATGGCGGTGCAGCGCACGGTGTTTTCTTACTGACTCCAACTCTTCTTTGAGCCTTTGAATCTTACGCTGGATGATGCGGCGGTCGCTCTCAAGCTGGGTCTCGCCGGGGCCTCTGGTTCCGATGCCGCCGCCGAGACGTTCCAGGTGGGGCCAACGTCCCGCCAGGCGGGGCAGTAGGTACTCCTGCTGGGCAAGCTCGACCTGAAGCCTTCCTTCATGGGTCTTTGCCCTCTGGGCGAAGATATCTAGAATCAGCGCCGAGCGGTCTATCACCTTGACCTCGAGGGCTTCCTCAAGGTTGCGCTGCTGGGCGGGGGATAGCTCATCATCGAAGATTACCAGGCTATAGCCGACCCCATCCTTAAGCGAAACAAGCTCTTCGAGCTTGCCCTTGCCTATATAGTAGGCATGATTCGGCTCTGCCAGGCGCTGGGTCATGGTGCCTACTACGTCAGCGCCGGCGGTGCGCGCCAGTTGCCCCAGCTCTTTTAGCGAACCTGCAAGGGGCCAGGTGTTTCTATCACCCCTTACCTGAACCCCGACCAAAAAGGCTTTCTCGACCGGGGGGAGGGTGGAAACCGGCAGTCTCTTCGTTTAGTGCCTCCTCAATTTATGCTGAGGGTCGTCTGTATTAGGCTAGAGGGCAGACACATTGGTCTGTCCCTACTTCTTTTTTTGCTTTTCAGGCTGGCTCCCCACTTTTCCAACCTCGCCAGACCTTCCTTGACTCTATCATCTGGTGTGGTTAGGGAGAGGCGGATGTATCCCTCGCCGTACTTACCGTATCCGCTGCCCGGCGTAACCACCACGGAGGCTTCGTCCAGCATCCTGGTGCAGTATTCAATCGAGGTGTAGCCTTGGGGTATCTTCACCCAGACGTAGAGGCTGGCTTTGGGAGGTTTCACCTCGAGCCCTATTTTCTTCAGGGTCTTTATCACCATGTCGCGCCTGCGCTGGTAGATGGCGTTGTGTTGCCCGATGCAGTCCTGCTCTCCTAGAAGCGCCTCTATGGCAGCGTACTGGATAGCTTGGGGGACACCCGAGTCGAGGTTGGACTTCACTCTCATCAGGGCGTTCACAATCTTCTCGTTGCCCACTACCATACCGATTCGCCATCCGGTCATATTATAGCTCTTGGAGAGGGAATGGAACTCCACGCCTATGTCTTTGGCGCCTTTCGCCTGAAGGAAGCTCACGGGACGGTAGTCATCGAAGACGATCTCGGAGTAGGGGCCATCGTGGCAGACGGCTATATCGTACTTCTTGGCGAAGGCGACAACCCTTTCAAAGAAATCGAGGTCTGCAACTGCTCCTGTGGGGTTGTTGGGATAGTTTATCCACATCAGCCTGGCTTTCTGCGCCACTCTGGCAGGGATTTTCTTAAGGTCGGGCAGGAAACCGTTGTCCTCTGTGAGCGGCATGAGGTAGCTCTCGCCGCCGGCGAACATGGTGCCTATGGAGTAGACAGGGTAACCCGGGTCGGGAACGAGCGCTGTATCTCCCGGCTCTATGAAGCATAAGGCTATATGTCCGATGCCTTCTTTGGAGCCGATGAGGGGCAGCACCTCTTTATCGGGGTCGAAGTTCAATTTGAAGCGGCGCTGGTACCACTCAGCCACGGCTTGCCTGAGCTGGGGCAGACCCTCGGTCTCAGGGTAGCGATGGTTTGCGGGGTCTCGGGCTGCCTGGCAGAGGCGCTTTATGACATGGGGTGGGGTGGGGATGTCGGGGTCTCCGATGCCGAAGCTGACTACATCTATCCCCTGGGCCTTCTTCTGGGCTATCTTCTTGCTGATTTGCACAAATAGATACGGCGGCAATTTCTCGATGCGTTTGGCTAGTTGCATGGGTTTAAATCCTCTCCGTCTGTTTATGTTGTGGCGCTTCCGCGCAATGCCTTTCGTTGAATCCACTTAGGTTCGTCGGGTGTGAGAACCAGGACGTCTATGGGGCCGCCCACGTTTTTGGGGCGGGCCTGGAAACGCATGGTGTCTATGGTGGTTCGAATGGCATATATGGAGAAGTCTATGGCATCCTGCAAGGACAGGGCATCCCAGATAATGGGCGCGGGCGAGCGAACTACCTTGTCGTTGTCTTTTTCGTCCTTAATCGTTACCGGAATGAGGATGGAGCTAAGGATATCGCCCTGTCCCGACCAGGTGGCGCCGTAGGTGATGGAGCCGTCGGGCTTGGTGTTTCTTCTGCCAGCCTCATTCTTAGCAACATGGCAGGAATAAATATAGGGAATGCTTACCTTCCCTTCTTTTCTGTATCCTGCGACATGGAACCCTGAATCGGCATTGGGGAATGATTTGCGGAAGTAGTCCACCAGCTTTCTGGGTATGGTAGTTACATCATCTCTGGGTGTCAATTCCTCTTCGATGAACCTCTTTATGTGCCCTGCCACAGGGATACCGCCCATCAAATCCTGTCCGAAATTGGAGATACCCACCTGGTGTTTTTCTAAAAGGAAGGTCTTGATGATAGCGTCTGAGTTGACAGTATCCACCTTGAAGGATTTGCCTTCGGGATTTTTGCCTTCGATGGTCACGGACTGACGGCTGTCCGAAGCCATGACGATACCTTCAGGCACGTAGACGGCGATTACGAAACTCATTTCTAATCTCCTTTCGGATGAGCTAGTCTTTCCACTTTCCCTCGAAAACTACTTCGGCAGGTCCGCTGAGCAGCACTTCTCCTTTTCCGTCCCAGTCTATGGTCAGCGTACCGCCCGGCAATATTATATCAACAGGATTGTCTCTCAGTCCCTTTAACTTGGCTGCTACCGCGATGGCGCAGGCTCCGGTGCCGCAGGAAAGGGTATCGCCTGCCCCGCGCTCCCACACCCGCGCTCTGAGCTTCTTTTTGCTGATGACGTTCACTACCTCGAAGTTCACCCTGTTGGGGAACATGGGATGGTGCTCTACTTTTGGACCTGTCTCCGCAAGCGGGAAATCTGCGACCGGCTGGTCTAAGAAACACACAGTATGGGGGTTGCCCAGGGAGACGCAGGTAATTTTCAGGTTCATCTTGCCTATGGTTAGAGGATAGTCTATGACAGGTGTTGTAATAGATGTGCCTTTTCTCTGCACAAGTACGGGAATTGCAGGGGGCTTTAGAATGGGCTTGCCCATGTTCACCTGTATACCCTTCTTGCCCTGCGTTCGCAGGGTCTTCATCCCTGCGGGGGTCTCTATCTTTATGGCACTGCCTCTAACCATACCGTTCTCTATGGCGTATCTTCCGACGCACCTCAAGCCGTTGCCGCAAGCCTCAGCCTCGGAGCCATCGGGGTTGAACATACGCATGTAGAGGTCAGACCTCTTGGATGGCAGAATCAGCAAGATACCGTCGGCGCCCACGCCGAAATGGCGGTGACACAAGGCTTTAGCCAGCGCTGACCAGTCGCGCTTTACCATGCGCCTGGCATCAATTAAAACGAAGTCGTTGCCTGTGGCTTGCAGTTTGACGAAGTTCATCTCGGACACTCCATTTGTCACCCCCTAGGGTGTTTCTTGCACTTTATCTATCTTTATTTTAACAACGTGGTTTACCTTCAGCCCCTTTTCTGTGAACTCCTTGTTCATCTGGTCGAACAGGGCGCCTGAGGTGAGAATCTCTGCTTTGCCCCAGATGCGGCATCCCTTCAACGTTCTGGGGTGCACTACCAGAGCGGAGACATAAGGGTTTTCTTTCAGGTTGGCGATGGTGCGCGGCGAGTTGATATCGGCGAAAATGACATGCTCATCGTCGAGCACGCGGAAAGAGCCTTTGGCTGAGACATTCGGCTTGCCGTCCTTGCTCGCTGTTGCTATTATGCCGGGGCGAATCTCGGCTATCATAGTTTTGACTTCTTCTGAAAGCATACCCATAGGACAACCTCCAGACCTTTAATTTACCACAAATTTCTCTATAAAACGATGGGCAGACTGGCTGGGTTGTTCCCCGGCTTCAAACCAGTGGATGCGCTTGTCTTTGAGACGGAACCAGTTGTATTGATGGCGGGCGAAGCTATGGGTATCGAACTTAATTTGCTGTATGGCGGTGGGCAAATCCATTTTACCCTGCAAGTATAATCCGATTTGTTTGTAGCCCAGTCCTGACATCGAGGGCAGGTCAAAGCCGTAGCCCATTTTTACCAGGCTTTCCACCTCTGCTACTAACCCTCTCTCTATCATGCTGTCCACGCGGGTGTCTATCCTTCTATAGAGGTCGGCCCTGCTCGTGGTCAAACCTATGATGACGGAGTCTACGAAGGGATCTTTTACCTGAAGCTGTGAGAAGGGGGTACCCTGCAAGCAGACCTCGAGCGCTCTAATCACCCTGCGCACGTTTCTGGGGTCGATGCGCTCGGCTGCCGCGGGGTCGGTTTCCTTCAGCTCATTATATAGTTTCTCGCCGCCTTCAACCCTGGCTCTATCCTCTAGTTTCTGTCTCAAGGCTGGGTCGGGCGGGACTGCGGGTATGCGCCACCCCTCGAGCAAAGCCCAGACGTAGAGTCCGCTGCCACCTACCAGGAACGCTGTTTTACCTCTTTTTCTAATAGCCTCTATAGCTTCCAGAGCTTTGCTTTGATAGAGGGCGAGACTGAAGTCCTGGTTAGGGGCTACCACGTCTATGAGATGGTGAGGGACTAATGCCTGTTCCCTTTTGGTGGACTTGGCGGTGCCGA
Source organism: uncultured Dehalococcoidia bacterium (assembly GCA_964354695.1). GTDB lineage: Bacteria > Chloroflexota > Dehalococcoidia > SZUA-161 > SZUA-161 > CAYHAX01. Next base: position 5,418 of record CAYHAX010000154.1, on the reverse strand, counting down.
TGTCCATGTAGCGGTAGACCTGTCGGCTGTCGGCACTGATTATCTCGCCGGGGGATGTCTGGCAGAGTTCAAGCGCCAGGCTGCTTTTGCCCGTTGCGGTGGGTCCTACAATAGCGACCAGAGGGTTCATGCAGTTTTCTTAATCTTGGCTGTTTGCTCCACTATGCCCAGGAAATCCGCTGCCTTGAGGCTGGCGCCTCCAACCAAGGCGCCGTCTATCTCGGGTTGTTTTATGAACTCAGCAATGTTGGCGCTGTTGACGCTGCCGCCATACTGGATGCGCATTGTCTGGGCTACCCGGTCTCCACAAACGTTGGCAACGGTATCGCGGATGACCTTGATTATAGAGTTGGCTTGCTGGCCAGTGGCAGATTTGCCGGTGCCGATTGCCCATATCGGCTCATAGGCAATAATGGTTCCTTTGGGTGAGGCTATGCCTTCGAAAGCTGCCTTCACCTGACGGGTGATGACACTCACGGTCTCGCCGGCATTGTTCTGTTCCAGGCTTTCGCCCACGCAGATGATAGGTATAAGCCCTGCCCCCAGTGCAGCCTTGGCTTTTTTGTTGACCATCTGGTCGCTCTCAGCGAAGTATCCTCTTCTCTCCGAATGTCCTAAAATGACGAACTCACAGAGCCCGGTGAGCATGGGGGGCGATACCTCACCGGTGTAGGCGCCGCTGTGCTCGAAGTACATGTTCTGGGCGCCCAATTTGATGGAGGTGCCCTTAATAAGGTCCTTGACTGTGGTCAGGGAGACGAAGGGGGGGCAGAGCACCTTTTCCACCCCTGCTATCTGGTTCAGCTTTTCCTTCATCGCTTTGACCAGGGCTGCTGCCTCAGCTACGGTGGTGTTCATTTTCCAGTTGCCCGCGATTATGGGTGTACGCATTTGGTATCCTCCTAAGCGCCAAATTTGGTCAGCTTGAGGGCATTTGCCATCGCCAGGGGCATGACCTCCAGGGCAGGGAACCTGCCGAGTCCGCCGGAGGCGCAGGCTGTTTCGCCGAATTCCTTTGCCCTGTCGGCACGGCACCATTCTGAGTAAAGAACGATGGGCACGGGATGCCAGCTATGCCCCTTCAGCATCGCCGGAGTGGAATGGTCTCCGGTTACTATCAAAACATCGGGATTGAGCTTCGTTATTCTGGGTAGAAGCTTATCCACTTCCTCAATGGCGCGAACCTTGGCATCGAAGGCACCGTCCTCGCCAGCGGAGTCTGTTTTCTTGACGTGGATGAAGAAGAAGTCGTGCTCGGCGTAGTGCTCAGCCAGTGTGTCGAACTCTTCCTCTATGGTGGAGCTGGTGCTGAGAACCTTCATGCCCACGAGTTTAGCCAGCCCCCTGTACATAGGATAGGCTGCGATGGCGGCAGGGTTCAATTTGAAGATATCTTGCATGGCAGGCAGATTGGGGTGCTGGGAGAAGCCCCGCAGCAGCACCATGTTGGCGGGATGGGAGTCAGCCAGGGCTGCTCTTGCTTTAATAGCGAAATCATTTGCTAATCTGGCTGTCCTTTTCCCTTTAGGTGAATTTGCAACCACGCTCAGTGGCGCAACTCCAACTTGCTGGGGGTCGGAGTCGCGGGCATCGCCCGATAACCCATCGCCGCGGAACACCAGCAAGAAGCGGTGCTCTTTAACCGGCACGACGAAAAGACCAGCGCCATCGAGCTTAATCTTGCTTAGCTTCTTGCAGAGCTTGGCGTTTTCCTCGGTGGAGATGCGCCCTGCCCTGCGGTCTGTGACCAGCCCCTTTTTATCTATGGTGCAGAAGTTGCCTCGGGCGGCGACATCGCCTTTCTCTATGTTGAAATCTATGCCTATAGCCTCCAGTATGCCTCGTCCCACATGATACTGTATGGGGTCGTAGCCGAAAAGGGCGAGGTGCCCCGGTGCGCTGCCAGGGGTGATGCCCGGCGAAACGGGGTCGGTCAACCCGCAGATGCCCTTGCCGGCTAACAGGTCGAGATTCGGGGTGCGGGCGGTCTCAAGCTCCGTCTTGCCGGTATCGGGCTGGGGCAGCCCGCCCAAGCCGTCGATTACTAACAGAACTATTTTTGATTCCGATTGTCTGGTGATTTCCTTGAGTTGCTCTAAACTGAGCATGGCTCACCCCGTTACTTTTTCTTATCCAGCAGCGCTGCCACGCCGGGCAGGGCCTTGCCCTCCAGGAACTCGAGGGCTGCGCCTCCGCCTGTGGAGACATGGCTCATCTTTTTGTCCAAGCCGAGCTCTATCACCGCCTCGGCAGTGGAGCCACCTCCTGTGATGGTGGTGGCTTTTATGCTTGCCAGTTGTTTGGCTATGGCTTCGGTACCCTGTTTGAACTCCTTATATTCGAAGACGCCCATAGTGCCGTTCCAGAAGGCTGTCTTGCATTTCCTAATCCTGTCGCTGAAGCTCTTGATGGTCTGGGGACCAATGTCCATTACGTACCAGTCGGATGGTATGCCGCTGATGGGAACGGTTTTATAGGAAGCACCTGTGGCGAATTTATCAGCCACTACCACATCCTCGGGCAAAACCACTTCTACGTTTGCTTTGGCGGATTTGGCAATCAAATCTCTGGCGACATTGAGTTTATCTTCCTCGACCTGGGACTTGCCTACGCCGTAGTTTTGAGCCTTGAGGAAAGTGCAGCACATACCGCCGCCGATAAGCAGGTAGTCTACCTTTCCCAGGATGTTATCCAGAAGCGCCATCTTGTCGCTAACCTTGGCACCGCCGATGATGGCAGCGAAGGGGTGACCAGCGCCAGCCAGGGCTTTGCCCAGGAAGTCTATCTCCTTCTCCATGAGGAAGCCCGATACAGCGGGCAGGCACTTGGTTACGCCCTCTGTGGAGGCGTGGGCGCGGTGGGCGGTGCCGAAGGCATCGTTTACATAAACATCTGCCACTTTCGCCAGCGCCATGGCGAAGGCGGGGTCGTTTTTCTCCTCCTCAGCATGGAAGCGCAGGTTCTCTAGCATGAGGACATCGCGCTCTTTCATCTTGGAGACAGCCTCCTCCACCTCCGCGCCGATGCAGTCTTTGGTAGTTGCGACGGGTCGTTTGAGCAGTTCGGAGAGGCGCTTTGCCACAGGAGCCAGCCTCATATCTTCGACCACCTTGCCGTTGGGACGACCCAGATGGGAGCAGAGGATAACCTTGCTTTTCTTGTCCAGCAGGTACTTGATAGTAGGCAGCGCTGCCTTTATGCGGCTGTCGTCGCTGATAGCTTTAGTTTGGGGGTCGAGGGGTACATTGAAGTCAACCCTGACCAGCACCCTCTTGCCCTTGAGGTCGATGTCGCGCATGGTCTTCTTATTCATAGTCTCACCTCGATATTGCTTCCAGGCGTTCCTTTATCGCCTTTACCTCTGATACTACCCTGGGGTCATTATCGTAAGGGCTGATGCCCTTGCGGTCCGCCTCAGCGATCTTTAGGCTGAAGCCTATGTAGCCTAGAAGCTCGAAATCGGGGAGGTTTTCGGTTATGAACTGGCGGTCGGCGTCGCTGGCAATCTTATTGCCCACCACATAGCATTTCTTTATCCCAATATCGTTAGCCAATCTCTTCACGGCTTTCGCTGTTTCGATGCTCCTCTGCCCCGGCTCCACCACTACTATAAAGGCGTTCACTGACGCTGCTGTGGCTCGCCCCAAATGCTCTATGCCTGCATCCATGTCCATAATCACGACCTCGGATTTACGCAGGATGAGGTGGTTCAGCAGATTTCGGAGGAGGGCGCTCTCGGGGCACATGCAGCCGCTGCCACCTTTTTTCACTGAGCCCATTACCAGAAGCCTGATGCCATCTTTCTTGACTGAGAAGCGTTCAGGTATATCGTCCACTTTGGGGTTGATCTTGAAGAATCCTCCTGTGGTGCCGGGCTTGCCACCGGTGCGTTCCTCTATAAGCTCCTTCATCTCTGCGATGGGGGTGATGCGCCTCAGTTCATTTGCGGAGATACCCAAAGCTGTCCCCAGGTTGGCATCGGGGTTGGCATCTATGGCTAGCACAGTGACTCCCTCTGCAGCGTAAAGGCGAGCCAGGAGGCTGGACAGGGTGGTTTTACCCACTCCTCCTTTTCCTGTAATCGCCAGCTTCAACATCTTTGCCTCCTCTTAGTCCGCACCTCGCATAAATCGCATATGACGTGCTGATTATACAATGGCTTGGTTAAAAGTTCTACTGAGAGTTAGCGGAATTTCTTCATCTAGGCAGGGCAAGAACGATGCACTCCTGGTTTTAGAATTGGCGCTTCAGGAGGAAGGAAGCGATTGCTTTGAACTCTTCCTTTGCCGCTGGGGGTATAGTAGCGGCATCCAGTTCGGCAATCGCCTGGCGGTAATATCGCTCGCTTGTGCCTTGAACGTAGCCCTGAGCATCCAGCCTGTTCAGCACTTTTATCACGGTTTCCGCATCCAGGGGGCTGACCTCGTCCTTCTGATAGACTAGCCGTAATTTTTCCCTGTCCATTCCTTTTGCCTTTTCCAGGGCATAGACCACAGGCAGGCTCTTCTTCTTCATTTGAATATCGGAGGTATTAGGTTTGCCTGTGACCTTCTCATCGCCCCACATGCTCAAGAGGTCGTCATGCACCTGGAAGGTCATTCCCAGGTAATGCCCGAACAGTTTGAGGCGGGCTAGTATGGATTCATCATCTGTGCCCAGGAGGGCTCCGATTTCAAGGGAGCAGCGGAAGAGGGCGGCTGTTTTGCAACCAATCATCTCCATATAATCATCAATCCCGATGTCGAGGCGGTTTTCATAGCTGATGTCGAGATACTGTCCCTCACAGAGCTTAAGGCTGGCTTCACCGAGAATGCGTGCGGCGCGTACGACCTTATTATGAGGAACGCCCACCTCCTCTAGCCTCAACAGGGATGATAGCGCCAGGGCGTGCATACCATCGCCGACATTTATCGCCTGGGGTTCGCCCCAGAGATGCCACACGGTAGCCCTGCCACGTCGTTCTGCGCTTTCGTCCTGTATGTCGTCGTGAATCAGAGAGAAGTTGTGTACCAATTCCACAGCGACTGCTGCGGGAAGAGCCTGTCGCCACTCTCCATCGCCCACTGACTGGCAGGCGAGGAGGCAGAGAATGGGGCGTAGCCTCTTGCCTGCTGCTGCCGATTGAGGATTGCCCTGTCTATCAACCCACCCCAGATGGTAGCGCATCATGTCATACATGGGTAAGGAAGCTGCGCCCACAGCGAATTTGAGTTCTGCCTCTATATCTCCTCTAAATCGCTGCCAGATATTATCCAGGTCTACCATTGTCCCTCACGTGTAATGTTGGTAAGAAGAACCTTATTTCACCAGGGTAAGGACCTAACGGGTTTACTCTTTGCTCTTAGCCTTCGCAGCCTGGGAAGAGCGAGCAAGTTCGGGATAGAAGAAAGACAGTATGCGCTGTGTTACGCCCTCGGC
>CAYHAX010000153.1:0-3460 GCA_964354695.1 uncultured Dehalococcoidia bacterium | reverse complement strand
AAGCTTACAGACGAACAAGTTAAGCTCCGCAAAGAGTTTTTCGATGTCTGCAAAGAGCTAGAGCAGAAGAAGCCCCAAGGATACGTGGGGCTGGAGAGCAATTACGATACCGATGAGGGCTGGAAATACCACCTTTATTGTGCCAAGGAGTTCGCCAGGCGGGGATGGCTGGCGCTCGACTGGCCCTCCCAGTATGGCGGCAAGGGCACGATGATGGACAGGGTGTTCTTCGCCGAAGCCCGCGGCTACTACGACATAGGCGGGGCGGACGTCTTCGGCGTGGAGATGCTTGCCCCCACGCTCCTGGGAGCAGGAAACGAGGATATAAAGAGAAGGTTCCTCACAGGGATTGCTTCGGCTGATGTCATGTGGTGCGAGCTATGGAGCGAGCCCAATGCAGGCTCTGACCTGGCTTCGCTGACCACCACCGCCATACGCAAGGGCGATGAGTATGTGCTGAACGGTCAGAAGACCTGGAGCACCGGCGCTCACCGCGCCCACTGGGCATTCGCCGTGGTGAGAACCAACCCCAATGCCGAGAAGAAGCATCAGGGTCTCACCTTCCTGCTGTTCGACATGAAGACCCCAGGCATTACCGTGAAACCGCTCTACTACATGGACGATGGTCATTACTATAACGAGGTCTTCCTCGATGATGTGCGCGTCCCTGTGAAGAACGTGGTGGGTGAGGAGGGCAAGGGCTGGCAGGTGACCCAGATGCTGGCTGGCTTCGAGAGGTCTAACCTGGGAGCGATTATGTGCATGCAGCGCCAGCTAGAGGACATCGTGAAGTACTGCAACGAGACAAAAGAGGGTGGAGAACTACTGGCAAAGAACCCTCTGGTGCGCAACAGGATTGCCCAGGCAGCCTGCGACCTGGAGGCCGCTCGCTGCCTTGCCTACAGAATTGCCGATGCCCAGAGCAAGAACGAGATGGCTCCCTTCGATGCCTCGGCAGTGAAGATAACTTCCGGCGAGCTGCAGGCGCGTGTGGCTCATATGGTGACTGATTTGGTGGGACCCTACGGACAGGTGAAGATATCCAGGTGGGCGAAGTTCAATGGCTTTTTCGAGACCTGGTATCAGCACCATTTCAGACTGAACATAGCCATGGGCACCAATGAGATACAGAGGAATATCATTGCCTGGAACGGTCTGAGCCTGTCCAGGATGAAATAGTCAGATTTCGAGCGAGAGGAGTGATACCATGAACATAGCTTTCACCGAAGAACAGGAAATGCTGCGAAAAGCGGCGAGGGATTTCCTTACTGCCGAGTGCCCTAAGAAGAAGGTAAAAGAGCTCGAGGAGGACGAGAAGAAGGGTTACTCCCCCGAGATCTGGAAGAAAATGTCTGACCTGGGATGGCAGGGAATGGTCATCCCCGAAAAATACGGCGGGCAGGGGATGAGCTACCAGGACTTTACCATCCTCCTTGAGGAGATGGGCAGAAATATCCTGCCGGGACCCTTCATCTGCACCGTGATTGAAGGCGTCTATCCTATCATGGATGCCGGCACGGAGGAGCAGAAGAAGGAGTTACTGTCCAAGATAGCCAACGGAGAGCTTATTTGCACCATGGCTCAACTCGAGCCTAATGGGCTGTTCGATGCCTCCGGAATCACTCTCAAAGCAACGCATAAAGGCGACCACTACGTGCTCGAGGGCACGAAAGTGTTCGTGGAGATGGCGAATGTGGCAGACTACATGCTCTGCGTAGCGAGGACAGGCAAGGGGACAGCGGGGGATGGCATCACCGTGTTCATAGTGGACGCCAAGAGCCACGGCATTCACGTAGAGGTTATGCCCACCATCGGCATGGACAAGCTGTGCGAGGTGCAGTTCAAGAATGTCGTCGTACCCAGCAAAAACGTCCTTGGAAAGCCAGACACAGGCTGGCACATCGTGGAGAACGTAATGAGACGAGGCGCTATCGCCAAATGCGCTGAGTCCATCGGCGGCATGCAGGCTGCGGTGGACATGACCGTAGCCTACTCCAAGGAAAGGGTTCAGTACGACAGACCCATCGGCGCCTTCCAGGCGCTACAGCATATCATGGCAGACATGTGGACCGCCATGCAGACCAGCCGCTACATAGTCTACCAGGCAGCCTGGATGGAGTCCGAAGGCTTGCCCTGCACCAAGGAAGTCGCCATGGCTAAAGCGTATGTGAACGAGAAGTACAAGTGGGTCACCGAGAAGGGTGTGCTGCTGCACGGAGCCATCGGCACCAGCCGGGAGCACGACATCCCGCTCTACTACAGAAGAGCAAAGTCAGCGGACATCCGCTACGGCGGCACCGACTTCCAGAGAGAGATTGTAGCTAATAAGATAGGGCTGGTTTCCTAAGAAACAGCTCCAGGAGGTTAAATTAAAGAGGTAGGTCAGAGTTCTGACCTACCTCTTATGTTTCAACCCTTTCTATGGATGGATATGCGCAGGAGCCCTGACCCGGCTTTCAATTTGCTTGTCGGTGCGCCTTCCCCGACGATGCTGGGCAGAAGTCTTCGTCACAGCTATCAACTCAAGCCATTCCGACCACATGTCCGCAACCTGTCCATCCATATCATCAGCAATATCGGAAAATGAAATGATTCCCACAAGCCCACCGCCTTCAGAAACAGGCACTCTCTTGATTTGCCTTGCAGCCATCACTTTAGCTAAGTTGAGAAGCAGGGTGTCAGGTGGCACCGTCACTACCGGGCTGCTCATGTGATTAGCAATACTGCATTCCTGCATATTATGCTTCTCTGCAACACAAATCAGCAGGTCTCGGTCGGTGACTATCCCGGCAATCTTGTTCTCCTTCATTACCACCAAGCATCCGATGCCTTCATCAAGCATCAGCTTAGCGGCAGTGGCTGCAGGCATCGCATGGTCTGCGGTCACAACATCCTCAGCCATGACGTCTTTCACTTTCTTCATCGTCTTCATCTCCTAATATTATTCCTACGGGACACTCTTTTTAAATTAGCCTACCGAAATACTAGCACCGCTTCATATAACTTGCCATAGACATTTCGGGGGGTACAGATGAGAAAATGGTACCTTCTAGTTAGGTTGTAAAGCTGCGCAGCATTTGTAGGGTGGGTTCCGCTGCGCTACACCCACCATTTCAGCCACGTCAATGAGGGAAAAAGGTAGCACCTGAATAGGGAATTGACAACAGGGTTGATACATGCTTAATATTTACTCGCTGGATATTCGTAGTAAAGGGTAACGCATGGCGAAGAAGGGCAAGAGCAGAGTAGTCAGACCCGAACATAAACATACCCGTAAGCAAGAGGAGCATCTCAGTGAAATGAGCCAGCTCCAGGCGCAATTGCGGCATAAAGAAGAGCTATTTAATGCTTTAATCGAAAATGCGATGGATGCCATGGTAATCATCAGCAGCGACGGGACTATACGACACAAAAGCTCATCTATTGAACGCGTATTCGGGTACAAAGTGGGAGATGACAT
>CAYHAX010000152.1:0-11545 GCA_964354695.1 uncultured Dehalococcoidia bacterium | reverse complement strand
AACGCTACTATCCGGTACCAGTCTCTCATACATGTGGCTCTGAGCTAGGCTATTGTTTGGCTATGATAGCATAATGTCCCAATTTGTCAAACTTGGGGGGAAAAGTGAGGTTTGGACAAAAATCGCTCAAAAAAGGTTACTTTTGGGTCTTGCAAATATTTTAGAAAGAGGTTAAAATCCCCAGGTCAAAAATAAGTCAGGGATTCGGTTGAGGTAGCGATGATATATTATCAGATAAATGAGAAGACAAGATTGAAACGGCAACGTACGAATGAAGCTATTGCTCTGGCTATGCAAAGCAGGTGGGAAGAGGCTGTAGCTGTAAACAAAAGCATACTTGAGATGTTCCCTGGCGATGCCGATGCCTACAATAGACTTGGCAAGGCATTAACTCAGTTGGGAAAGTATCCTGAGGCGAAGGAAGCTTATAGACGCGCTCTGGAGGTTGAGCCGAGCAATAGTATTGCCAAGAGGAATCTTAATAGGTTGTCTCATCTTCCGGCGGTGAAAACCGGTAAGAAGGTGGGGAAACCCGTTAGCCCCCATCTTTTCATCGAGGAGACGGGAAAGACGGAGGTAATTAATCTCTACCAACTTGCGGCGCGGGAAGTGCTGGCAAAGGTAGCTGCTGGTGACCCTGTTAATCTGAAACCTAAGGGAAAGAGGTTAACGGTGGAAAGCATGGATGGGGAGTACATTGGTGAGGTTGACCCTAAGCTTGGTCTACGTCTTATTAAGTTGATGGATGGGGGCAACAAATATTCGGCGGTCATAACTCGTATCTCCGAGGACAGGGGTAAGGTGATGATAAAGGAGGTTTACCAGCATCCCAGTCAGGCTGGGCGACCCTCTTTTCCAGCGCGAGCTACTTCCGATGACTTCAGACCATACGTGAAGAACAGCATGCTCAGGTATGAACTGGAAGATGAAGATCTTGAGGACGAATACTCTGGTGAGTGGGAGGGTGAGGAGCCAATTCGGGAAGACGCCGCTCATCTTGGCGATGGGATGTCTTATGCAGATGAGGAGGTTGCTGAAGGCGGATTCGGAGTAGAGGAAAAGTAGGGAAGGATGCCGCTTAAGCGTATCTCAGTAAGCAAAGCCGAAACGACTGTTTCGGCTTTGCTTTTAACCGAGTCAAATAAGCTGTCAGCTATTAAGACTTATGTAGCACTGTATGATGAATAGACCAGTTCATTCTCTCTTGATTGCAGCGGGGGGTTATGACAGGTAGTGGGAAGTAAAAAGTGAGATTGGTGAGCTTGTCAAAAACATTCACTTGGTATATACTGTTTAATGCTACTCTAAGGCGGGAGGTGGCTCTGTGGAGAACATGGTTTTCCCCAAATGCCAGAAATGTAACACTGGCGATCTGGTGCCTCTATCTGATTTCGGGAGCCAGGGGGCACCTATTCACTACAAAGTATGGGTTTGTACTAATCCCGAGTGTGGTTTTAACATAAAGATCAGGAATGGCGACCTTTACGTCAACGAGCCGATTCTAAGTGGAGCAGTGCATAGCGCCCGCTATCGGTAGATAAGTGCGCTTTTCTTAAAATAAGAAGCGGAGTTATTTTCTACTCCAGATAGTCTTTTAGCTTCTTTGACCTGCTGGGGTGGCGTAGCTTACGAAGTGCTTTTGCTTCGATTTGTCGTATGCGCTCCCTGGTGACGCCAAATTCCTTTCCCACCTCTTCGAGGGTACGGCTGCGTCCATCCTCAAGTCCGAACCTGAGTTGCAGCACACGACGCTCTCGCGGAGTAAGTGTAGAGAGCACTTCTTCAACCTGGTCCTTGAGCAGATTGAGAGCGGCGGCTTCGACCGGGGGCATGGTGGAGCGGTCCTCGATAAAGTCGCCTAGATGACTGTCCTCCTCTTCACCTATAGGCATTTCCAGGGACACAGGTTCTTGTGATATTTTGATAATCTCCCTCACCTTTTCCGGGAAAATGCCCATCCCCTTGGCAATCTCTTCAGAAGTTGGCTCGCGCCCATATTCTTGTGATAGACGTCTGCTTGTTCGGATAAGTTTATTTATGGTCTCAACCATATGCACCGGGATGCGAATAGTGCGTGCTTTGTCGGCGATGTCTCTGGTAATCGCCTGGCGGATCCACCATGTGGCATATGTGCTGAATTTATATCCCTTGCGGTAGTCGAATTTCTCCACTGCTCGAATGAGACCTATATTACCCTCTTGAATGAGGTCAAGGAGCGACATGCCTCTGCCTATATATTTTTTAGCTATGCTGACTACAAGGCGAAGGTTAGCTTCAATCAAGTGGCGTTGCGCCTTAGCACCCTCTTCTTTTATGTACTCCCTGTGGTTTTTCAGTTGGGGTTCAAGGGGCTCAATTGAATTGCGGAACTCGGGCAATGTGACCAGGGCGGTCAGATCGGAGAACGAGGTTTTATCACCGATTGCTCGTAGTAGCCCTGTTGGTATGATGCCAATGAGGAGTGAGAAGTCTTTTAAGGATTGTTCCGCCTCGTCTAGCGAAGTATTGGTCTGCTCAGCCGCCTTCTTAATTAGTTGCTGCTGGATCTCGTTATCTATAGCAGCACGTATTTTCGAATTGGAAATCACCTGTATCACAGTGGTCAACTTGGTTAGCTCGAGTTCTTCGATTAGAGCAGCGATGAAGCTGGAAGCTTGTCCTAGTCTGGTTAAGAGGGCAATCGCGGTATCTATGGCTGAGGGGAATTGATTATTGTTGTTTAGCCATACCTCCTCAACCCTCTTGATATATTTGCCCTCCTCCATCTTTCTAGCGAGAAGCTTCTCCTCACGAGCGCTAAGCAAGGCAACCTTTCCCATCTCACGAAGGTACATCCTTACGGGGTCATCGATCATCGCCTCTAGCTCTAACACAGTCTCATCCAGTTCTTCGAGTTCAGGTGCTTCTTCCCAGATATCAGCTTCAGTAGGCTCCTCAGCGAGGATACCCAGCCCTTCAGCGACCTCTGGCTTGCCATCAACAGAACGGGTATAAAAATCCTCTTCGTGTTCTAGTTCCCTCTCGACCCTGGACACAGAGGCGAAGATGTCGTATTCTGGCTTTACATCTTTCTCCAGCTTGGATACAGAGGCAAAGATATCGTTCGTTTTGGAGCTAGGCACGAGGAGGTCTTCAGGAAGGAGGTCTCCTGGCTCATAAAGAAATTCTTCGAGTTCTTTAGATTCGTCCTTTTTCATAGGTCCTTTCATTGTCCCTCTCATTGCTCCTCCCTGTGGGGAGATGTCGTTTGCATTGCATTTTCGAAAGATTCTTTCAACTTCAGGTTAATCTCGATACCTTTTTGCTGCAAGATAGCTACATCTTCACTTCTCCCCTCATTTTCAGCGTCGGAAAGAAGAGATTCTTCTTGTTCCTTTAATGTTCTCAACCCTTTTCGCTCCAGGCTAAGGATGCAGTCTGCAAGAGCTTTTTCTGTTTTCCTTTCGTCAGCAGGTGGTAGAGCCATATTGCACAGGGCTTTGAGATGATCTTGAAGCGCAATATCTATTGTAATCAACAGGTCCTTGAAGTCTGGAGCATTGCGCCAAGCAACAAAGAGTTCTCTGTTTTCACTACTCGCGAAGTGTTCTGGCGAAAGTCCTAATTCCTCAGCTTTACCTCTAAGCTCAGGATATTTTAGCAATAAGCAGAGACACTGCTCCTCCGCAGGATCGCCAAGGTTTGTGCGAGTACTGGGCTTGAGCTCAGGTTTGACGACTTTCTCGCTACGAGTACGCTGCAGGCGAGCTGCTATTCCTCTAAGTGTCTTGTCCCTGACTCCTACTAAATTGGATAGCTTATTAAGATAGAATTCTCTTTGCACATCATTATCCAACTCAATTATCATAGGTAGAAGTTGTTCAGTTGCTCTTGATTTATCTTCCGGCTTACTGAGGTCAAATTTCAATGCTGTTACTGCCAAGAGGTGGTCCATTAAAGGCAAAGCATGGTCGACCAACTGTTGCCATGCTTGAGGGTCTTCTTTAATCGCAACGTCGGGGTCTTTGCCTTTTGGAAGCGAGATTATTCTCATGTCTGCCTTAAGCCTAGAAGTGCCCCCCAGCCATGTGGGCATCTCCAAATCCTCTCTATCCAGGGAACGTCTAGCGATTTCAATGGCACGTAAAGTAGCCGCATCGCCAGCGGTGTCTGGGTCAAGAGCGAAAGCCAGGTTCCTCGTTAGCTTTTTTAAAACGTTTAATTGCTTCTCAGTAAAGGCAGTGCCCATCGAGCCCACTACATTATTAAAGCCATACTGGTGAGCGGTGATAACGTCCATATACCCTTCAACAATGACTGCCAGTTTTCTCTCTATAATGGCTCCTTTGGCGTGCTCGATACCATAGAGAATGCTGCTCTTATCGAAGACCGCTGTTTGGGGCGAGTTTAAATATTTGGGCATGGATTCGTCCAAAGCGCGACCTCCAAAGCCTACAACTCTGCCTTTGATGTCCCGGATAGGGAACATCAAGCGATGGCGGAAGAAATCGTATGTACGTCCATCCTTTTCCCCGAGTAACCTCGCTTCCAGGAGTTCCTTTTCGCTATAATTCCTATCAAGGAAATACCTTTTCAATCCTTCCCCAGGACTGTAACCTAGTTGGAAGTCGGAGGCGGTTTTTTTAGAGAGTCCGCGTTTTCTACTAACGTAATCTCGTGCCTGCTCGGCTGCTTGAGCACTAAGCAGCAAATCATGGTAGTACTGCGCTGCTGCCTCATTTATCTGATAAATCTTGTCAGTGAGCTTGCTCTCAATAGTCTCTTTCTTACGTTCCAAGGAGACGTCTGCTTTGTCCGCAAGTATTTTCAATGTCTCGCCAAAGTCAGTTCCTTCCCTTTTCATTACGAAGGAGAAAAGGTCGCCACCAGCACCACAGCCGAAACACTTCCAGGACTGGCGTTCAGGGAAGATAAAGAAGGAGGGTGTTTTCTCTTGATGGAACGGGCATAGAGCTTTAAAGTTACGCCCTGCCTTTTCCAGCTTGAGGTAACTGCTGGCGACGTCTACTATATCCAGCCTTTGCTTTATATCATCTATGGTGCTCATTCAAAACCTTAATTTCTGTAGTCGAAGCCACTAAGTTCTTCTGCAAGCCTCAATGCATAGTTATCGGTCATGCCTGCAATGTAATCAACAACGCTGCGTTCCATATCATCATTGCCAACATATTCTCTAGGAAGTTTTTCTGGATTCGTAACGAAAAATCTATAGAGATAACGGATTACCTGTCTGGGTCTTTCTGTTTCCTTTCTCGCCGTTTGAACTTCGTAAACTCTTTCGAATAGGAACTGGCGTAGTTTGTTTGCTGCCTCAAGGACCTTTTGACTCATATTGATCACAGGTGGTTTGCTTTTATTATACTCCAGGCCGGTGGCTGACCACGATTGGTCGATAATATCACAGACCATGGTGTCGATTCTTTTCGAGTGTGAATCTCCTAAGACATCTATGGCTGTTCGGGGTAGGTCATTTTCGGTTATGAGTTCTGCTCTTATGGCGTCTCCAATATCGTGGTTTATATAAGCTACAGAATCAGCGAGTCTGCATAGCTGTCCTTCCAGGGTGGTCGGAAGGTTTCCTGTGTCGCCTAGTATGTCCTGTTTATTGCTCTTCGAGTGCTTTAGGATACCTTCTCTCACCTCCCAGGTCAAGTTTAGCCCTTTTCCGTCTTTCTCCAGGTGGTCGACAACTCTCAGGCTCTGCTCGTTGTGTCTGAAGCCCCGGGGATAGAGTTCGTTAAGTATCTCCTCTCCCACATGCCCAAATGGTGTGTGACCGAGGTCGTGTCCTAGAGAAATAGCTTCTGTCAGGTCCTCATTAAGGTTTAAAGCACGCGCAATGGAGCGCGCTATCTGAGATACTTCTAGAGTATGGGTGAGTCTGGTAACATAGTGATCTCCGAGTGGGGCGATGAACACCTGAGTCTTATGTTTCAGTCTTCTGAACGCTTTGCAGTGGATGATACGGTCGCGGTCGCGCTGAAACTCGGTACGCATTGGCGATGGTGTTTCAGTAGTGGCTCTGCCCCGGCTAAGCTTGCTCTTGGCAGCATATGGGGATAGGTTTTCCTCCCGCTCCTCCAGTCGCTGGCGGATCTCACCATGTATCATAAGTCCTTCGCTTACTTTGCTGTTTTGCCCAACCTCTGTTCCGCAGCAGCGATAATCCCCCTGGTCTTCTCTAGTACATCCGGGTTCACGGAAACCGAGGTGATTCCCCACTCTACTAGCTTTTCCGTGAGCTCGGGATAAACAGAAGGTGCTTGACCACAGATAGAGCTAGTGACCCCTCTTTTGGCGGTAGCTTTAACTACTTTCTCGAGAGCCATGAGCACTGCCTCATTTCGCTCGTCGAACTGCTCAGCTAGCTTTTGGCTATCCCGGTCGATTCCCAGGATGAGCTGGGTAAGGTCGTTGGAACCAATAGAGATGCCATCTATTCCCACATCCAGGAACTTGTCAATAAGGAAAACATTGGATGGGACCTCGACCATCATCCAGAGCTTAAGGTTTTGAGACTGGCGCAGCCCTTCGGCAGCCAATAAACCCTTCACTCCAGCCATTTCGGCTACTGTACGCACGAAGGGAATCATCACCCATAGATTTTTATAAACTTCCCTCACCTTCTTAATCGCCTCTATCTCGAGTTTGAAAACATCGCGTTCCTTGATATAGCGAGAGCATCCTCTATATCCCAGCATGGGGTTCTCCTCAGGCTCCTCGTAATTCTGTCCACCTTTGAGATTTCGGTATTCGTTGGTTTTGAAATCTGTGGTGCGATAGACTACAGGTCTGGGATTGAACGCCTTGGCAAAAGCGGTCAGCCCCTGAGCCAGCTTATCTGCAAACTCTTTGCCTCTTCCTTCCTTTATCATGTGTCTGGGGTGCTCGCCGATTTGGGCTATCATGAACTCAGCTCTGAGAAGTCCTACCCCGTCGACATGTCTGGCAGCCACAGCTTCAGCCAATTCTGGTTCAGCGAGATTGACATAGACCTTGGTGCGAGTCTTGGCTTTGGTGGTAGGAAGTTTCACAGTACATTCTGCTGACTTTACTGCTATTTTGCCGTCGTAGACATTTCCCTTGGAGCCATCTACAGTGACCATCTGTTCTAACTTAAGCTTTTTTGTAGCGTCTCCAGTTCCCACCACACATGGGATTCCCAACTCTCTGCTTACGATTGCAGCGTGGCATGTCCTGCCGCCACGGTCTGTTATTATACCTGCAGCACGTTTCATTGCAGGCACGAAATCGGGGGTGGTCATCTCTGCTACCAAGACGTCTCCCTTTTTTACTGCATCAATCTTACAGGTGTCCTGCACGATCCTAACTGGTCCTGAGCCGATGCCGGGACCTGCTGGAGAGCCTCTGAGGAGAACCGTGGCGTCTTGGAGTTCGCTTAGTTGTGCCTCTTCGATTTGTTTTAGTGTGGTAATGGGACGGGTCTGAACTATATAGAGCTTTCCATCGCCTTTAGCCCACTCGATATCCTGGGGGAATTTATAGAGTTTCTCTATCTTTGCGCCGAGCTTGGCTAAAGAGAGGACCTCTCTATCGCTTAATTTCTGCTTGCCCTGAAGGACATCAGGTACGGGGAGCTTGATATTGGTCTCCTCGATGTCCTTTGACCCTTTGGGTCTTTTCACCAATTGCCATTCCTGCCTCGATATCATTTTATGGATTATGGCAAAGTTTTTCTTATCCACCAGGTAAAGGTCGGGTGTCACTCCACCTGAGACGACAGCCTCGCCTAGACCGTAGACAGCTTCGATAGTGATTTTATCTTCATTGCTCACAGGCTCTCTGGTGAACATGACACCGGATTCATCCGATTGCACCATCCGTTGTACTACTACTGCTATTCCTACTCTGAGATGGTCAAGCCCGTGCTGCTGCTCTCTGTAGAAAATGGCTCGGGGCTCAAATAGGGAAGCCCAGCACCCCTGTACGGCTGATACGACCTCCTCTTCCCCTTGAATGTTGAGAAAGGTGCGTTGCTGACCGGCGAAAGAGGCTTCTGGCAGGTCTTCTGCAGTGGCTGAGGAACGCACCGCCACCAGTCCGCCTAGTTTCTCGTAGGCTTCTCTTATCTCATCAGCGATCTGTTTAGGCATTTCCGCATTAGTTATTAAATCCTTGATTCGCGTTGCAGCCTTTATGAGTTGCTTGCTGTCGTCTGGATTCAGTTTAGATAGAATGTCCCCGATCTTCTTACTGAGGTTTGATTCTTCCAGAAAATGAAAATAGCTTTGAGTTGTGACTATGAATCCAGGAGGCACCGGTATCTCAAGTTTGGTGAGTTCTCCCAGATTTGCGCCCTTTCCCCCCACAAGGTGGAGGTCCTCTTTATCGACCTCCATGAACCATACTACGTCCTGACGCTTTGTCTTCATAGGGACCGCTCCGCATCATTTTTTTGGGTGGGAACCCCGCCGCCACATATCTCCGCAGTGCGTTGATATTATACCATGCTGGCTGAATCAGCAGTCAAGCAAGCACGATAACCTATCGTTTCTTCGGCACCTCGCTCCAGTCCCCCCATACTATTTTTTCAGGGTCTTTGACCACTCCTTTTTCTTTGGCTAGCCCTCTAATCTTTAGTAGGGTTGTGTTGACCTCCGGGGTGAGGAAAACCCATCCAGCTCCCTTTGGTATCCAGTAGGGCGAATTGATACGCATAACCTGGCAATTCTTAGTGTTCAGGTATATGCCGAATTTCTCGTGTTGCATCGTAACCTCCGATTTAATTAATTTTTGCGATTTCTTTTAGCTTGCGCACTACTTCGTCAATAACGTCATCAGGTGTAGAAGCTCCCGCAGTGATGCCGATGTGGCTATGCCCTTTAAGCCAGGATGGCTTGATTTCCGCCGCTGTCTCGATGTGGTACGTGGTAACACCGACACCCGCGGATATTTCGGCAAGGCGTTTGGTGTTGGCGCTATCTTGTCCACCGATAACCAACATCAAATCAGATTTTTTGGCTAGTTCGAGGGCTGCTGTCTGGTGTTTGTGTGTGGCTTCGCATATTGTATTGAATATGCGTAGCTCGGAGAATTTCAGGTGCTTAGAAGCGACAATCTTGGCTACGAAATCGGCGAAGCGCTCCTGGTTTTGGGTGGTCTGGCAAAGGATGCCCAGCCGTCTGGACTGGATTTTAAATCGGGGGATTTCCAGGGAAGCACTTGCATTTTCTCCAGCCCAGCTTATCACAGCTTGGACTTCCGGGTGAGAGATATCACCGAAAACCAGCACTGCAAATCCCTCTTTACCCAGCTTTTGTGCCACTACCTGAGATTTGCGCACAAATGGGCATGTGGCGTCGACCACCTCAAGCCCTCGAGCCTTTATCTGATTTATGATTTCCGGGCTTACGCCGTGAGAGGGGATGGCAATGGTGCCACTTTGTATATCATCTAAAGTCCTTGCAGTGCTGATGCCGCGCTCTGCAAGCCTATCCACAACCTGACGGTTATGGACAAGGGCGCCTAAGGTCTGAAGTGTACCTCGTTCGCGTGCTGCTCTCTCAACAAGCTTGATGGCACGTCTTACGCCAAAGCAGAATCCCATATCGGCAGCTTTCTCAATCTCCATGGCTGCTCCTAGAGCCGCTTTGGTAGCTGAGAGGCTCTTGATAGCTTGAAGGCAGAAGCTCAGCGATGCGCTTAGAGATCATGTCTGATAGCTCGGGCAACTGGGAGCGGAGCGGCTTATCCTTAGAGTAGGGCAAAGAGAAAGGGCGTCCGATAGTCACAGTGATGCGTGGTCGATGTATGATGAAACCGATGCCTTTAACTTGCTCACTACCGCTGATGCCAACAGGTAGGATTGGGGCGCCTGAGCGGACAGCTACAAAAGCCGTGCCGGGTTGGATTGGCAGCAATTGATTGTTCAAACTTCTTTTGCCTTCGGGGAACATACCTACAACACCACCATTTTTAAGGACTTCGAGGGCTCGGCGAATCGCTTCTCTATCCAATTTCCCTCGTCGTACGGGAAATGCACCAGAGGCGCGGACAAAATATGCTCCCAGCGAGGGGCGGAATAGCTCCTGCTTAGCCATAAAATTTATCCTTCTGGCGACACTGACACCGAGAAGCGGAGGGTCGATGAGATTCAGGTGATTGGCTACTACTATCAGAGAGCCTTGCTTCGGGACGTTTTCCTTGCCTTCTACCCGCCACCTAGTAAGGAGGATGAACAAGGCTTTCATTGTTTTAGTGGCTACGCAATAGAATAGTCTCATCGAGCGCTTTGGTGTCAAGGTTGATGCTAAGCCTGGAGTATGTCTAGTTTCGGTTTAGCCATAAGCATTTTTCCGAACAGAGTTCAGCTTTCCAATTATACCTCATCGTAATCTAGAGCGCAAACTTTAACCGGGTCTTTTGACCCAGAGAAGGGCGATGAGAAGCGATATCCCTATAAAGAGGAGGATTACAGCTTCCCTTAAATGTATCCATGTGCTGGTTGGGGTAACTGGTGTCAGGGGAGTCCCAGATGGCGTGGGGGCAGGTGCATGGGTGGTGGTAGAGCTGAAAGGGCTGTTGGATTTAGGTGTTGGGGAGGGTGTGGGTGCGGAGGTGGGCGCAATAGTGGAGGAGGGAGATGGTGTTGGGGTGGACGTAGGCACTGTAGTAGGAGTAGGAGTTGATATGGGAGTCGAAGTTGGGGTAGTAGGAGTAGGTGTGGGCGTGGGTGTAGGCGTGGGTGTAGGTGTTGCTGCCTGTCCGGTTAAGCTGAAGTTATCGAAGTAAACGGTGGTGAGGGCTGGGGAATAAGGTACTAAGATGGCTTTGATTTTAGCTGAGTGCGCACTTATTGGTGCGGTTATCTCGCTGGTGGTTAGCAGACGAAAATGTGGCTGGTCGTCTGTAAGTATATCGAGGGAATCATTATGGGATATCTCAGCCCCAAAGCCGTCCGTGCTTTCGTACCATGAAATTCGCAGGAAAACCTTCTCTATGTTGGGGTCGTTTTTCAGAGCGTAGCCACCTAACGTGTAATTCTCTCCTCCCTGTATTGAGGCAGTTTGGTAAATCCAAATAGTGCTTGTAGTATCGTTGGTCAGAGCAGCAGCGAATGTCCCACTCTGGACAGGCGATTCTACCAGGGAGAGATTGCCTCCGTATGTTGACCAGCCGTTTATGCCATCTTCGAAGTTCGGATTTACTAAAAGATTATCGGCATACTCAGCCTGAAGGATGCTCGTAAACGACATTATGCATACCAAGGTAACGATTGTGGTTATTGCCAGGGAGAATTTCAATTTGGGGAACACCTGCTAAGAAGTCAGCTAGATATTAAAGGTTTGTACTAATAAGTCAAGCTTCTTTGTCGGGGCCTCTTTTAAGGATAAGGTTGAGCAGGCTGCCTACAATCAAGACTACAGCCAGCATTATGCCGGTGGCTTTGTCAATTTGTCTTAAGATGTCGTTCGGTTTCGTAATCCTCTTTGAAGAAGCTGGCTTGAATATAGCAGACGGTGTGCTATAATGGGGGCAGTAAAAGAGCGAGGGGGTAGGTTCTGGAATCTGCAGAGATAGCCAA
>CAYHAX010000151.1:0-3255 GCA_964354695.1 uncultured Dehalococcoidia bacterium | reverse complement strand
GGTTGTTGATTGGTTTGGTCCCACAAATTTCCTTAAGATGGATGAGCAGCTGACTGCCAGCGGTTTGACTCCCATGGAAGGTACTGAACACAGCGGCTTGAAATCGCCTGAATCATGGCTGTTAGGGGGCAAGAGCACCGAAATCCCCGAAAAGGTAAAGGCAGCCAACCCGGAGACGTATATCCGTAAGAACGCACCACCTTTTTTGATTCAGCATGGCATTGTTGATCCTGTCGTTCCGGTCCAGCAGTCCATGGATTTGGCTGAGAATTTGAAACGAGTCTGTGGGGATGAAAGGGTGGTCCTGAAACTGTTCGAGGGGTTTGAACATGGCGATCGTAGATTTGAGTCACCCGTGAATGTAGAGAGGGTCCTTGATTTTATTGATCAACATTTGAAATAAGATTCTCTACCGTACATTTGAGATAAAAGGTCAGTCATGGGGTACACTCTCAGGTGACAAACCAAAGGAGTGGTATCCATGGCTGACCGATACAGAGTATACACGAAGGTATTGAAAGTGCTGAAAGAGATGGTGAAGATGTCGCATCCGGGACACTTGGTGACGCTGGCGATGATGATCGCCGGGATCGTGGTGAGCCGGAAAGCACAATTGACGGCGGTAAGTGCGGAGACAGGAGCAGAAGCGAAAGACAAAAGCATAGAGATGCGGCTGAGACGATGGGTGAAACATCCTGGGATCGATGCGGATGTCATCTATTTGCCCTTTGCCAAACAAATTCTGGAAGCATTGGTGCAAAATCCGCTGATATTGGTGATGGATGGCAGTCAAGTAGGGCGTGGTTGCATGGTCCTGATGGTTGGTGTGTTGTACAAAAAGCGTGCGTTGCCACTGGCCTGGCTGGTGTATAAAGGCAAGAAGGGCCACACCACAGCACAACGGCATATTGAAGTACTGAAGAAGGTATTACCCATCATTCCGCCGAACAGCGAAGTGGTTTTGTTGGGTGATGCGGAGTACGACACGACGGAAATGCTGAAATGGGTCGAAGAAGAAACGGATTGGCACTATGTGATGCGCACTTCGCCACAGATTTATGTTCAAAAAGGGCAGAAAAGCCAGGCCATCAGTGACTATCCACTGGAAAAAGGACAAGTTTTTGTGCAGAAGGAAGTGGGTTTCACTCAGGAAGCAAGCCTGGTTTTGAACTTGATTGGTTGGTGGGGCAGCCGTTATGATGGGCCGCTCTACCTGGTGACAAACCTCTCCAATGGCAGCCATGCATGCAAGTACTATCGTCGTCGTTTTCAAATCGAAACCTTCTTCTCTGACCAGAAAAGCCGGGGTTTCCATATTCACAAGAGCCATCTGGCTGATCCTGTCCGTTTGGGTCGTCTCTTGCTGGCAGCTTGTTTGGCTTATCTTTGGGTGATTTGCCAGGGCATATTGGTCATTGCCGAGAAGAAAACTGACCAGATTGACCGAACTGACCGAACTGACAAAAGCCTGTTCCGCCTCGGCTTGGATTGGATCCATCATGCTTTGAAACGCAACCTTGACTTTGATCCTGTTTTCCGCTTTCAATTCAGTGAATCTTTTGCAAATGTACGGTAGTGAAAAATAAGATAGATTTCGGTCATGCACAAGATTAAAAGAGATTACATATGAGCAAAAAACTTCTTGTCATTGGAGCACACTCCGCAGATTTTGTCTGGCGGTCAGCCGGCATAATCGCGTTGGTTACTTCGCAAGGTGGCAGGGCAACTGTCATTGCGCTTTCTTATGGGGAACGCGGAGAATCGGGTGAACTCTGGAAAGAGCCGAACCAGACCGTGGAGAATGTCAGGCGCATTCGCCATCAAGAAGCTGAAACCGCCGCCGCGGCTGTGGGGGCGACATTCCGTTGCCTTGACCTGGGCGATTACCCGTTAAATATAACCGAGACAGCCATGGATCAATTGGTAGAACAGATCAGGGATATCCAGCCAGATATCATTCTAACCCATACCCCGATTGATCCTTTCAATCCCGACCACCCTGTGGCTCATCAGGCAGTGCAGAGAGGGCGTTTGCTTGCCTCCGGTGCAGGCGTGGCTAGCGCATTTCAACGGGTTAATCCACCCGATTTATACCTCTTTGAGCCACACCAACCGGAATTATGTGAATTTATGCCCAATACATTGATCGATATCACCCCCGTTATGGATAAAAAAATCAAGGCAATGCAAGCGATGCAAGCCCAGAGTTACCTGCAAAGTTATTACACAGAGCTGGCTGCAAGGCGAGCTAACCACGCCCGGCGCATCTCGGGAATGAGCGAGATCAAGTATGCCGAAGCCTTGCAGCGAACTCTGCCCTGGGTGGTGAAAAGCCTATGACCGATGAGATAGTTGCCCGCTTGAGCGAGCTCGGTGTTGCGACAACCTACGAGGCATCCGGGCGAGAAGGGCTGATCGATCTACCTCTGATCCAAATCCTACCGGGAAGTCGCGCTGCTGGTCCTGCCCGGACTGTGCTATGCGCTCAGGACGACAACCTGATGGTGCACGCCGTTATTGAACAGATCCAGCCGGGGGAAGTGCTGGTCTTGACCATGCCAGAGCCGTCCCCTATTGCGCTGGTCGGCGAGCTGCTGGCGACCCAGGTGAAAGTCCGTGGGGCAGCTGCGATCCTGGTTGACGCAGCAGTTCGGGATGTTGTGGAATTGGTAAGCCTCGGTTTGCCTGTCTGGACACGTTACATCAGGGTAAGAGGAGCTGAGAAAACAAGCATTGGTCACCTCAACGTGGCGGTTACAGTGGGTGGTGCTCAAATCTCGCCGGGTGACATCATCGTGCTCGATGCCGATGGGGGGATGCGCATTCAACGGGAAAGAGCTGCTGCAGTACTAAAGGCTGCCGAAGCCAGGTTTGAGCGTGAAAATCGCCTCCGCGAGAAACTTATCGCTGGGGAAATATCCTACGATCTGCATGGATTGCGTGATGTTGTGGAAAAGAAGGGGAGGCAGTAAATATGCAACCAGAAGAACCCATTTACGATATCGCTCACCTTGCCCACGTGGAGCTTTTTACTCCTACACTGGACGAAAGCGCAGGTTTTTTCGTCGAAGTGATGGGCATGACGGCCGGTGATCAGCGAGACAATGCCATATATCTGCGCGGCTGGGATGATTATGAACACCATACCCTGAAACTGACCGCGGCAGATAAACCAGGCTTGGGTCATTATGCCTGGCGTGCAACCAGCCAACAGGCTCTTCAGCGGCGGGTCGCTGCCCTGGAGAAATCCGGTCT
>CAYHAX010000150.1:0-9187 GCA_964354695.1 uncultured Dehalococcoidia bacterium | reverse complement strand
TTGAATTTGGGGAATTCGATATTGTTTAGAGTTTAGAAATTGGAATTTAGAGTTTTCCTTTGGGGGTGAGAGATGAAATTCAGCGCCAGTGTGGAAATAAACGCTCACGCGGAGAGGGTGTGGTCACTGGTAAACAGCGTTGAGGAATGGTCCAAGTGGATACCGTCCCTTAAGAAAATTGAGAAACTCTCCGCAGGACCGCTGGGCGTGGGCTCGCAGGTGCTGGTGGTAGCGAAGTCTATTATCACAGTAAACCTGCAGATGACCATTACCGAGTTTGTGGTGGGGCACAGGGTGGTCATGGAGGGCAAAGTCTTGGGCGTGAAGATGACGCGTTTCTACGAACTGGAACCCCTCGACAAGAATAAAACGAAGCTCACCGCTGGTGGCGAGGTCTCGGGGCTGCTGGCATTCTTGGTGCGCCGTGGCGGGCAGAGGCTCTCTGCGGAGATAGTGCAGTCCCTGAAGAATAAGGTGGAAGGTCCGGTGTAGCTATTGTCACGGTTTTTCTATTTGGTGGGACAGACACCCTCGTCTGCCCAGGGTAGGGGCGCAAGGCCTTGAGTCCCTACATAATTGATGGCCGTTAGTTGCAACAATCAAAAGAAGTGCGTTATCAGAATCCTTGCCCCGATGCCAATGAGGACTAGACCGCCCAGCGCATCCGCCCAGCGCCCCAGCCAGCCGCCTATCCTTCTGCCTGTGTAGAAACCAGCGGCGGTGATGAGGAAGCAGACGCACCCCACTATCAGGGCGGCGAGCCATACCCTGGGCTCCACGAAAGCCAGTCCCAAGCCCACCCCCAGCGAGTCTATGCTGGTGGCTATGGACAGGGTGAGCAAGGGTATACCCCGGGTGATGTCGGTGCGTTTGGGCTGCTCTTCCTCCCCGTGTATCGCCTCCCAGAGCATGTGCGCGCCCACCAAAAACAGCAGCCCGAAAGCTATCCAGTGGTCGAAAGCCTCGACAAGCTCCACCACGGTCTGTCCTGCATACCACCCTCCGACCAGCATCCCGAACTGAAATAGCCCGAAGGCGATGGCGACGCGCAGCACCTGCTTGACGGAGAGGCTGGGCATGGAGATGCTGGCGCCGATGGCGACAGCGAGGCAGTCCATGGACAAGCCGACGGCTACCAGAGGAACAGAGATTAAATCCACAACGGAAATAGTATAGCAGAGTAGTAGCTTAGGGAGAAGTAGCTATCCCCTCAACAAGTCATTATGTTGTGGGATGTATATTGCTTATCCTATCGTAGCTTCAAAGGGTGCTCGTTGTCTACTTCCTGTGATTGTGATAGTATCTAGCCATTATTTTGGCGAGGTGTATTGCGGTGGAAAAGAAAGGGCTGGAGTACGACCCCATATTCAAAGTGCCCTCTGCCTTGCAGGACAAACACGAAATATCAATGCGTGAGATAACTGGCAGCCCTAAGCATGCCGGCGATGTGTTGACTAAAGTAACAGCCAGGGGCGCCAGCAATTACGAGACGTCTAAGGAGGAGATGGAGGAGTTACTGAGACGGTATTCACCGATTCTAGAGAAAGACCCGAGAAGGAAAAGATGGGATATTATGGCAGGGGGCGCTATTATCGGCGGCGTGACCAACTCTCCTAATGTGCAAAGGATGGAATCTTATAACTGGCCGCCAGCACCGCCGCGGGTTGAACCGCAAGCCATGTTTTACCTGATAATTGACGTCCCAAACGAGCCGCCGCATTTCTGGTACTGTCCTGAGACCAGGACTGCTTTAAGTATAAACTCATCCTACTATGGAGAGAAGAAAAGCCGTGGCTTGGGCATAGGAATGGATATCCTCCAGCCTATGGGAATCCATTCCATTCATGGCTCCTGCCTCGACGTCGCTGGCAGGGGTGTGGTCATTATTGCCCCTACAGGGACCGGCAAATCAACCCTTTGCGCCATGCTCAAAGACGAGCCTGGGGCTCGCATCCATTCTGATGATTGGATATATGTCATATTCAACTACGACGAAGAGGGTCGCTCCAGGCTGGCTATAGCTCGCTATTCAGAGCTTTGGTATTACATGAGAACCGATACCGCGCTGGCTCAACCCGCTTTGTCTGAAGTCTTTCCCAGGTGCCCTATAGAGAATGTGCCTGTTGATGAGAAAGGGAGCTATATGTGGGGAGCTTTTGAGAACTCCCGTGCCATGGTGAATCCATTGGATATGGTAAATGGCGGCACGGCTATAGAAAAGCAGAACAAGCTTGCCAGATTCACCTCGATTGAGAAGGTGGTTTTCTTGCGTCGCGAGGAGGGAATTCAGGAAATTGAGAGATTGAGTCCGGAGAAGGCTGTCCACATACTCTATGAAGGGAAAATGCGTTACCTGTCGGGCAGCGGGAAGAAAGGGGCAGGTATAGAACGCTGGCTTAATCCCTATGTCTTGGTGAATAAAGAAAACCTTTCTGACCATAAAGGTGAAAGGGCTTTGTTGAATATAGATTTCCAGAACTACTATTTTGCCACCTTGTTTTCTGTGACCGGAGGCGCCTATTATTTGAACACAGCCAACAGGTCACCGGTTGAGAGCATAAAGGCATTAAAGGATATAATAGCGGAACCCTCCTCGCTGGCTCTGCATTTCGACCCCCATGTATACAGAACGAAGCGGATAGAGGAGTCTCTGGAAAGATGTGCCAAAGAGAAGCCCAGCGAGGTGGTGGCTACCACCAAAAGATTCATGGGCGCTATCTATTAACGCAGTCGTGGTTTTTGCTACCTCTGGACGAGCATAGGTATGAATACGACCAATAATGCAAGTAAGACTGTGGTTCTGGTCGCTGCCACGCTGGCTGCCTTCCTCACGCCGTTCATGGGCTCCTCCATAAATATCGCTCTGCCCAAGATAGGGCGAGAGTTCGAGATGGATGCGGTGCTGCTGGGATGGGTAGCCACCGCCTATCTCATTGCGGCGGCGATGTTCCTCGTCCCCTTTGGCAGGATAGCGGATATATACGGCAGGAAGAAAATCTTTACCCTGGGCATATTGCTTTTCAGCATCGCGTCGTTGCTATCGGGGCTCTCCACCTCAGCATATATGCTCATCGCTTTCAGGGTGTTGCAGGGGATAGGCGGCGCCATGATATTCGGCACAGGGGTGGCAATTTTGACCTCGGTGTTCCCCGTGGGGGAAAGGGGCAGGGTTCTGGGCATAAACGTTGCCGCGGTCTATATAGGGCTTTCCATAGGGCCCTTCGCGGGCGGGTTCCTCACGGAGCATTTCGGCTGGCGCAGTGTCTTCTATGCCAATGTGCCTCTGTGCTTGGTCGTGCTCGGTCTCATACTCTGGAAATTGAAGGGCGATTGGGCTATGGCGAAGGGAGAGAGATTCGATTTCACAGGCTCGGTAATCTACGGCATCATGCTGGTAGCCATAATGTACGGCTTCTCGCGCCTCCCAGACATGCTGGGCGGCTGGCTTATCCTTATTGGCTTCGTGGCGCTGGTGGCATTCGTCTGGTGGGAGATGAGGGCTAAAAGCCCTGTTCTAAATGTAAATCTCTTCAGGCATAACATTGTCTTCGCCTTCTCCAACCTGGCGGCGCTCATCAACTACAGCGCCACGTTCGCTGTTTCGTTCTTGCTGAGCTTGTACCTGCAATATATAAAGGGGTTCTCCCCTGACCGTGCCGGTCTGGTCTTGATTTCAGCGCCGTTGGTGCAGGCTGTCTTCTCGCCCCTTGCCGGCAGGCTTTCCGATAGGATTGAGCCTCGCGTGCTCGCCTCTTTAGGCATGGCTATATCGGCCGCGGGCGTGGTCATGCTCATTTTCCTGGGGCACGGGACCTCACTGGCATTCATCGTGGTCAGCCTGGTCATCCTGGGCTTCGGCTTCGCCCTGTTCTCATCCCCTAATACCAACGCAGTGATGAGCTCTGTGGAGAACAGGTATTACGGCGTAGCTTCAGCGACGTTGGCTACGATGAGGCAGGTGGGCATGACGCTTAGCATGGGTATAGCCATGCTGCTGTTCGCGGTATATATAGGCAGGGTGCAGATAACTCCGGAATACTATGACGCCTTCCTGAAGAGCGTGAGGGTGGCGTTCATCGTCTTCGGCTGTCTCTGTCTGGGCGGCATCTTCGCCTCTCTGGCAAGAGGCAGGGTGCGGAGAGCCCCGGAGTAAGTGCAAAGTGAAAAATTTGTGAGGGTTAAAGATGCTTGAGTTGACCCCTAAGCAAATAGCAGAGTATTTCCAGCGCAGCTATGCCGCTGTTGACGGGCTGTGGTTCATGAAGGTAGAGGAGAAGTATGGCTTCGGAGCAGCCCTCGATGTCGACAACGAGGTGTGGAAGGTCTTCCCCAAGATACAGGCGCGGGCGCTGAAGTCATTGTGTAAGGCGGGCAACGGTATAGATGCGCTCTTCGAGTGCCTTACCACCAAACTGCATTTAGAGGGGTATAAGTTTGAAGCCAAGAAAACGGGCGGGGACGGTTTCGAGATAACCATAGAAGAATGCCCTTGGCATAGCCTGATGGTAAAGTCGCGGAGGGAGAAACTCTCCGGCAAAATAGGCACGCTCATCTGCAATACGGAGTACTCAGCTTGGGCATCTGAATTCGGCGAAAACATAAATTTCGAGCTCAAAGGGCAGATTTGCGAGGGCGCTCGCTCCTGCGTACTGCTGTTCAAGTCATCTTAAACTCCTCTCCAGGTACTTCGGAGTAATCCGTTCGGGGTAAGCCTCAGCCCCTATCCCCCACCTTTGGATGCCTGCGGAGTTTCTCAGAAGATTACCCGAAAGGGGATTGTTAAGCCGTATACCCTCCGCACTATACTATTGCAGACAGGCAAATTGCTGATGGGAGGGGATAATGGGTACTCGCAGGTGTGGGGTTGTTCTATCTGTAGTAGGCATAGTGCTGCTCATCGTGGGAATATTGTGGTTCGCCGTTATCTTCCCTGCACTGGCGAAGGTGCCCACGGGCTATGAGCGCACTTACCATTTCGAAGGCACGTTCTCTGTATTGAACCCTGCCACTCTGTCGCTGGTTTCTTTCCCCATAACCCAGGACCTGGCGCAGGAAGCCACTGGCACTCAGGATGGAGCTTTGCTCATCCATGAAAAACGCACAGTGGTCAACGCCGGTAATGGCACTGACATCTCTGCTATGTATGGCGACGAGAGCACGCTGGCGATAGACAGGAGCACCCTCGAGTTTGTGCCTACAATCGACGAAAGGGGACGGACAGGACAGTGGGGTCCTCCCAGAGGGCTGGGGCAGGGCGACGAGTTCGATATCTGGAACCCTGGCGCCAACAAGCCCCTGACAGCTCGGTATGTGGACACTCTGGAGTTCCAGGGGATAACGGTGGTCGCCTTTAGAATCGCTGAGACCGATTTATCTATTGGCAAGCATCCCCTGACCCAGGCACCTCTGCTGCTGACCACCACGATCAATCTCTTCATAGAGCCGAAGACAGGTGCTGTAGTGGACCAGAACGCCCTCAACACCATAATCATGGATATGGGAGTGCAGAAAGTGCCGGTGCAGATAGCCAACGTCCAGTGGACAGACGAGACAATCGCCGAGATGGTGGATTTAGCGAAGAGCAGTAAGACAAAGCTGCTCTGGTTTGAGACCATTACCCCCTGGCTACTGGTCGGCATAGGCGTGGTTCTGATTATAGTCGGTGCGGTGTTCATAGTCAGAAAGGGCAGCGCAATGTCTGCCTGATGAATTGGTGGTAGCGGGAGATTGTCTGGACTGGGTGGTGGGGAGGATGGGAGGCGAGCGAGGACACTTCAAAAAGTGTCCTCGCTCGTATTTTCTTTTAAGCTTTAGAACCGTTCGTGGTGAGCCCGTCGAATCGCGAATGGGCTCTTGCTGGAAAGGTCTGTGCCAGCAGCTAAAACAGCTCCTTGAGGTCCTTCTCAGCCTTCTTCTTAAACTCCGCCGCATCTCTGAAGCCGAACTCCTTGTAGGATTCAGCGGAGCCGTATTCCCTGGTTTTGACCACCACAGGCATGGGCAGTGAATGACCGAAGATAAGCGCCTGCTGCTTGGCTTCCAGCTTGGACAGCACCGTCTTGAGGTCGCCCTTCCCTGAAGCGCCCATGAGCACGCTGTCTATGTCTCTCTCGTTGTCCAGGAGATAGACGACCTTCGTCCCGAGTTGAGACATCACCTCGTCGTCAATGCCGCTGGGACGCTGGTCTATTACCAGAAGGGTTACATTGTACTTCCTCATCTCGCGCGCAATTCTGCCGAAGATGGTCTGTTCTGCCACTTGGGGGTTAAGGAATTTGTGAGCCTCCTCGATGGTTATCACCAGAGGATACGGCTCCGCTTTCTCATTTTCTCTGGCAGCCTCCTTGCGCTCCCGGTACTTATCGTAGATACGGCGGGTGAGGATGTTGGCTACCAGCACGTAAGCGGTTACGTCATCGTATCTGCCGAATTCGAGCACCACGTTCATGCCCCGGTTCAGGTATTCCAGTATTCGCTGCACGGAGTTCTCGCGCGCCTGGGGCACCAGAAAATGCAGCCTGCTCAATTTCCCCAGACCCCGGCGCAGATTGCGGTAGCTGCTTTCATGTACGCTCAGCTTGTCGAGCAGGTCTTTGGTTTCCTCGCCTTCGCCCAGCTTCAGGAATCTCTCCAACCAGTGTTTTCCGCCGAAGTGGCGCGAAAATTGATACACCGCCTCTATCGCCGGCTGGGTCAGGTTCAAAGTCTCTCTCAATAGCTCGATGTCCTCTGGCTCTATTTCGTCGTAGCCTATCTCCACAACGTAGTCAGCGCTTAATCCGCGACGGCGCGCGCTCTCCTCGTCGAGGGTGAACACCGCCACTTGGGAGGGGAACAGTTGCTTCAGCCCTTTCACGAATCGTCCCCCCTCGCTTTTGACCTGCCACCCATACTCGTTGTGCATATCGAATATCAAATTGGCTGCCGACTTCTTTTGCACCATGCCGATTAAGAGCAGCCTGGTGAAGAAGGTCTTGCCCGTGCCGCTCTTGCCGAAGACGCCGTTGGAGCGCTTCACGAACTCGGGTATGTCGAGGCAGACCTTTGTCTCCATGTCCAGGGGTGTGCCTACGTAGAAATGCTTCTCGTCCTCCTGCCCGAAGACCCTCTCGATATCCGCTTCCGATGCCTCGCGCACCACGGAGAAGTAGGCGGGCACGGTCTTCACAGGCTGAGGACCTTCGAGTATGCTCGTGGAATCGCCGCTGAGTGTGAGCCTGAGTCCCACGTGGATTACTCCATAGGTGCCGGTGCCGGCGATTACCTCGGAGATGAAGGGGTCGGAGACATCGGGCGGTATGATGGCGAGCTGCTGGTTGGTGGCTCCCAAAGTGACATCGGAAATCATGCCGAAGAAGCGGGACTTCTGACCCTCGATGACCACATAGCGCCCCACCGCCATCTCCTCGATGGGCGTGGCGCTATCCAGCTTGACATCTAAGCCTTCGGTCAGCGAGCCGCCGACCACTATGCCCAAGCGTTTCCCCTGAGGCGTTGCTTTGTTCACAGTCTAATCCTCCTCAGGATGGCGTTGAGTCGGTTGAGCTCGCCGCCGAGCAGGATGGCAAGCTCCTTGCCCGCTTTAACCAGAAAGGCGCGTTTGTCTTCATGCGCGCAGCTTGCCTGCCTCAGGCAGGCGGAGACTATCTCGTCAACGGAGTTTGTCTTGGCGTTGAGCAGCATGGTCAAGAAATCGAGCGATTTAGTGAACCGTTGTACCTCGTCCTGCTGGCAGAGGTAGACGAAGCTGTGCACACGGGGTGGGCGTGGCGGGAGGTAATGTAGGGGCATCCTTCCAGGGAAGGATGCCCCTACGCTGTGTCCGATGATAAGGGTTTCGAAGGTGGTGCGTAATAGCTTGGAGAGCTGGGGATTCTGCCTATAAATGCCTTCTTCAGTCGCCTCATCTTTGCCCCTGGCGATGGGACGGCGGTTAGGCTCTATGCTCTCCGTGGCGGCGTTGCAAACCACGCCGTAAATCTCCACATCGCTGTCGCTGGTCTTCACCAGGCTGCCCAGCGGCGGTGGTGAGTGCAGTTCATGGCACTCCGCCACAAACTGCCCCGTGCTGGACTCAATGACCTCGCCTATCTTATTTGGCAAGTCGTTTCTCCCTGTTGTTTTGTTTCGACGCCATGTGCTGTTTGCCGATTTGGGTTTTCCTCGTCCATACCCCATTTTACAGGGTTGTCAAGGATGTATTGACGGATATCGTTCAAGTCATTTTCATTGCGTATCACGTGTTCATAGTAGTTGCGCTGCCAGAGACGGTGTCCAGGGTTATTACGCAAGGCATTGGTGCGTTTGTTTACGGCGGATTTGAATGAACGTATGGTTGTTGGTAATGAACTGGGCGTTGGGCGCCCGAATTGTTCCGTAGGGGCACGGCATGCCGTGCCCCTACAAATATCAACGATGGTCACGATGCCATGGACATGGTTTGGCATGACAACGAACGCATCTATTTCCGCCCAACATTCGTTGATAATGTTCCCAAATTTATTTAAACGCATTTCGCAATTCACACCTTCACCAAAAACAGAAACCTTGTTTTGCGTACAAATGGTCACGAAATACGCACCTTCGTGCGAATAATCGTAATCCTTCAAACGGATGGAACGGCGCTGGTGCTTTTGCAGATTTGACATCATGTGTTTTTGATGTAGAGGCGAGGCGACCTCGCCCCTGCGATTGTGACATTAATGCAACCTCAAATCCACCTCGTCTTCTTGCTGCGGCTCTTGGCGGAGGTTGTGGTGGGCAGACCCTTTTCGGACAGGGCTAGCTCGACTAAATACTGGAACTGCTCGCGGTCAGCGCCAGTTACCACCGCTTGCTCGTGCGCCTCGCTCAGGACTACAGGGTAGCCCTGACCGCGCCGGCACTGGTCTAAAACTAATGCCTGAACAAAATCGAGCAGCCCACGCTCCTCCACCCAGCGCGGGAACTCCACCCGCGCTATCTCTTCATCGCCCTTAAGGTAGAAGAACCTCACCTCGTTGTCCCCGTAATGTTTCTGCACTACGGAGGAACGGCTAATGAAGCTCGCCGAGCGCTCCCCCGGCTCGAGGATTCTGGAGAATATGGCGCTGTCCTGTATGCCGGCAACTGCCTCGCACTCCCTTCTGGATGCCGGCACGCTGCGAGGGCAGTTGCGGTCGCAATCGGGCGGGTCATAGGGACACAC
>CAYHAX010000149.1:0-4618 GCA_964354695.1 uncultured Dehalococcoidia bacterium | reverse complement strand
ATAGTTTCTTTAATCATGTCAAGGAAGTATTCAATCTTGAGAACGTGAACATAGTGAAGAAAGAAGGATATAGCAGCAGCCTTACATTTGACGATGAAGACAGGATTTGGCTGGGTGAAAAAAACTTCCTGATGACTGGTGACGCTGCTGGTCTTATTGACCTTACCAGGGGAGTGGGTATGGACTCAGCCGCATTGAGCGGAAGGCTCGCTGCAAAGGCCATTTATTTGGCCCGGAAGAATAGAAAGCCGGTGGTCGAGGTATATGCACGACTGATGAAGAAACTTGTGAACCAGACGAGAAGAAATCAAGAGCGTGGCATAACCACGTTCAAGACGAACGAGGAACTTCAGAAGTACCTTGACAGAAGTATGCTGAAGATGGGTCTGAACATGCTTCTACAGAGTTTTCTCAATAAGTACCGAAGTGGTGAGCAGCAGGTATTGCTGCCGTAAGACATCTACCCAGGATTTCCCTGGCTAGACCAGCATTTCGTGCACTTGACCTGGCCCCCCGAAAATCGGTTCACGTAAAATCTTTCCTTCTTTGCGTTTTTCATTTCGGCGCCAACATGGGTGCGAAACCAATTGGTTTCGGAGCACTTAGTCCAAAGCGTTTAGGTCTGCAGGTAACACAACTACTTCTGACCTACCGCCACATTGAAGCTAAATGGCAGACATGTGGTTTGTCCAGACAACGTCTATGAGCAGTATCTGCTTCCCCTCCAGCCCCTGTTTGCAGGCGAAGGCGTCTTTTACGTTCTGGCGGCGCTCTAGGGCGCTCTTGGTTCTCGCCTGGGGGACAGCATCTCGCACTCGAATCAGCGCGTCTTCGCTGGATGTGGAGCCGCAGCGCTGGCAGAGAGGTAACCGTACTCTGGGAAGCGATACACAGCATGAGGGACAGATTAGACTGCCCTCTTTCCCGCAGCCGAGGCAGCGCAGGGGTAGCAGAAGGTCTAGTAGTGAGGATTTGATTAGCTGGAGCGAGGTTAGAAGGCTCAAAGGGCAGCCCCGATTATCTCAGAGAGATTGCGGATGCCCTCCTTCTTCATGAAGCGTTCGATGCCCTCCAGGACGTCCAGCGAGGCGCGGGGGTTGCTGAAGCTGGCTGTGCCCACCTGGACAGCGCTGACACCAGCCATGATGAACTCCAGGGCGTCGCTGGCGGTGGCGATGCCCCCGCAGCCTATAACTGGCACATCAACGGACTGTGCCACCTCGTACACCATGCGCAGGGCAACGGGCTTGATGGCGGGCCCCGATAGCCCTCCAGTGATGTTGCCCAGGACGGGCTTGCGGTTTTGAGTGTCTATAGACATGCCCTTCAGGGTGTTTATCAGGGATATGGCGTCGGCGCCGGCTCTGGCGACGCTGCGGGCTATCTTTTTGATGTCGGTTACGTTGGGCGAGAGCTTGACAATGACGGGCAGGGTGGTTTTTGATTTAACCGCTGCGGTTACCGCTGCTGCGGTTTTGGGATTGGCGCCGAACTCCATGCCTCCGGCTTTCACATTGGGGCAACTGATGTTCACCTCGAGTCCGCTGACGCCAGCCACTTTGTCGAGCCTTTTCGCCAGCTCGCCGTATGCCTCGATATTATCTCCGACTATGTTGACTATGACTTTTACTTTCCATTTAGCCCAGAGGGGCGCCTTTTGTTTTATCAGGGCATCAACCCCGATGTTTTCCAGCCCGATGGAGTTGAGCACGCCGCAGGGCGTCTCCCAGAGGCGAGGCTGGGGGTTGCCGGGTCGAGGCTTCAGGGTAGTGCCTTTACAGATAATGGCGCCCAATCTCTGAATATCGAAGACCTCGGCGTATTCGGTGCCGTAGCCGAACGTGCCGGAGGCGGTCATGACGGGATTGGATAGAAGCAGACCTCTCTTATTGTGGGGAGCCAGTTGTACGGATAAATCAGGTGATTTCATAGCTTTTCGTATGCCTGTTTCAGTAGCTGGGCATCATCCTCCAGATTGGGGCTTTCGCAAATCACCATACCCTTCACCTTGTAGTCCTTCAGTGCCATTACCAGGGCTTCGTAATTGAAATCCGACTCTGCGAAGTTCAGGTGATTATTCTCGCCCTTTTCCCCATAGCGGATGCCTGAGACATGGATGTGCAAATTGTCCAGGGCAGCCCTGCCCAACCTCTTCTCGACTTTCTTCAAGACGGCTATAAACTCGTTGTAGGAGTTGACCTTTCCCGTACGGGCGTGCCAGTGGGCAAAGTCCAGCGCTGGTGCCACACCTTCGACCTCGGCGCAAAGCTGCAAGACCTCCTCCAGCGTGCCGAACTGGCTATCCTTCCCCATGACCTCGGGTCTGATGCAGACTCGGTTGCCCTCTATCTTGAGCCTTGCCACTATCTGCTCCAAGTTCGTTTTCACCGTGGCATACACTTTGACAGGCTCGTCTTTCAGATAGTAGGCGGGGTGGAAGACCACGCACTCCCCGCCCAGGAGGGCGGTGATGCGAGCGGTCTGGACTATGCGTTCACGGCTGGCTCTTACTTTTTCTGGCTCTCTGGCATTGAGGTTTATGAAATAGGGGGCGTGGGCGCTCAGCCTTATCCCTCTTTTCGTTGCTACCCTCGCCACATCGCGCGCGGTGGCTGGGGTCATGTTCACCCCTTTCACGAACTCCACCTCCATGCAACTCAGCCCGAGCTTATAGAGGAGCTCGATGCCGCCCTGGGTTGTCTTGGCTTTAAGAGGGTTGGGGATGCCGGCGGTGCCGAAAACAAGCCCCTGTTTAGTTGTCACCACTATCTCCGGGTTTTGCTGGCAGCTTGCGATTTATCGCGGAAGCCAGCGGCGCAAGCTGCGCCATCAGTTGCTGGAAGTTGTCGAAGGTGAGCGACTGCGCGCCATCCTTGAGCGCCTGGTCGGGATTGGGGTGAACCTCTATCATGAGTCCATCGGCTCCTGCCACCACTGAGGCTAAAGCGAGCGGCGCTACTAGGTGCCACT
Organism: uncultured Dehalococcoidia bacterium; assembly: GCA_964354695.1. GTDB lineage: Bacteria > Chloroflexota > Dehalococcoidia > SZUA-161 > SZUA-161 > CAYHAX01. The sequence goes on along the minus strand of CAYHAX010000149.1, from coordinate 1,648 downwards.
TGCCTGTGCCGTGGCTGGGGTCGGCGATGACAGGGAGGTGGCTCAGCTTCTTTACTGCAGGTATGGCGCTGATGTCCATGGTGTTGCGGGTGTAGGTTTCGAAGGTGCGGATGCCTCGCTCGCAGAGCATCACCTGGCGGTTGCCCTGAGACAGGATGTATTCTGCGGAGAGCAGCCACTCCTGTAGGGTGGCAGACATCCCGCGCTTGAGCATGACAGGCTTCTTCACCTTCCCCACCTCATCGAGGAGAGCAAAGTTCTGCATGTTGCGGGCCCCTATCTGGAGGATGTCGGCGTATCTTGCCACCAGTTCCACATCGTGTGGCGTGAGCACCTCGGTGATGAGGGGCAAGCCTGTCTCGGCGCGAGCCTTAGCCAGTATCTCCAGCCCCTCCTTGCCCAGCCCGCGGAACTGATAGGGCGAGGTGCTGGGCTTGAAGGCGCCGCCACGCAGTATGTTTGCGCCGGCTGCCTTGACCGCCTTAGCGGTAGCTATCACCTGCTCCTCGTTCTCCACGGCGCAGGGTCCGGCGATTATGGTGAGGGTGTCGCCGCCGATTACCACGTCTCTCACCTTGATTACGGTATCCTCGCGCTGGAACTCTCTGCTGGAGAGCTTGTAGGGCTTGGAGATGGGGATGACCTCATCGACGCCGGGCAGAAGTTCCAGAACGTCGCGCAGTTCGGGGTAGGTCTGTCCTACCACACCGATAACTGTGCGTTCCATGCCCTGTGAGACGTGTCCGGTGAGTCCGGATTGAGTAATTTTATGTATGACTCCCGCCAGGTCATCCTGGGTGGAACCTTTTCTCATAACTACGAGCATTTCTCATCAACTCCTGTTTTGGCGGTCAGCCGTCAGCTTTCAGCCATCGGTTTTGGTGGTTCGTCTTTCGGTTGCGCTGCTCGTTTCGTCTAAAGGCTCTGGGCTTGGGGCAACCGATAAACCCATTACGATTACCAATTCGAGTTGCGCAACCGTAACCTTTTTACGTAACCGAAATCTAGCTGAATGCTAACCTTTCCCTTTTAAAGCACCTTTTAATTTGGTTGCGCCTTTGATGTATACGTGGACAATCTCGTCGGCGCTTTTCTCGGTATTATAGAGTACCAGGATGCGGAGGCACTTCTGGAGGCTGCCTGGAACATCCATCTCCTGGGCGCAGAGGAGGGCGGTGTTCGACCAGCCAAGCTGTCGGGCAGACGCTGCGGGGAACTCCGCATTGAGGTCCGGGGTGGTGGTGAATATAGCGCAGGCTACGTTCTCGGGCACGATGCCGTTAGCCTCGACCATCTTCTGCAGCAGCTCTTTACCTGCAGCCAGGATGTCCTCTTTGGTATTGTTGTCTACAGTAGTTGCACCTCGGATGCCCCGACACCACATGCTCAGCCTCTCTGAATCAAGATTGTTTCTGTAGAGTATAGCATAGCTGCGAGGATTTGACACCCCCAACGGGAAATTCTAAATCCTAAATTAAGCTATCAGCAGTCAGCGGTCAGGAGGGCGGGTTTCAAACCCGCCCCTACGGAATAATTTGGCGTTTATTATTGTGGGGAACTAGCCAGTTGGGGAAGAGCGGTATGGGAGATGATGGTTAACTCAGCTTATGCTTGGTCTTTACTTCTTCCAGAATTGAGCTTATATCGG
>CAYHAX010000148.1:0-2854 GCA_964354695.1 uncultured Dehalococcoidia bacterium | reverse complement strand
TCATCGAAGAACACCTCGGAGTTGGCGTAGGAGTCAGCGATGTTGAGCAGCGGTTTGACGGTTACTCCCGGGGTTTTCATATTTATGAGGACCAGGGTGATTCCCCTGTGTTTGGGGGCATCGGGGTCTGTTCTGACCCCTAGCCAGCACCAGTCGGCGCGGTGACCGGCGCTAATCCATACCTTCTGGCCGTTGATTACATATTCATTGCCTTTTTTCACCGCCCGGCACTTCATGGAAGCCATGTCGGAGCCGACCTCGGGCTCGCTGTAGGCGGTGCACCAGAAGGTGTCTCCCGAGGCGATTTTGGGCAGATGCCTCTTCTTCTGCTCCTCGCTGCCGAAAATCATGAGGGCTGGACCTATCCAGTTGACGCCGCCCACGCCCATGTCTGTGCCCGGCACCATGTGATAAGCCATTTCCTCACGGTAAATGACATGTTCCATGTGGGTAGCGCCGAGTCCTCCGTACTCTTTGGGCCAGGCGATGGTGAGCCACTTCCTGGCTGCCAGCTTCTTTGCCATCTTCCGGGCTGCCTCCCAGCCCTTGTCGGTGCCATATTCTTCGTTAACCCCTCCCTCTCCCATCCAGTCGGGTGGCAGTTCCTTTGCAACGAACTCTCTAAGCTCTTTTCTCAGGTTATTTTCCTTCTCGGTGAAGCCGAACTCCATTTACTTAAGCTCCTTTCGCAAGAGGGGAGTTGGAACAAGCGTATAGCGGGATTCGATACCTCGGATATTCTAGCATATCGGGAGTGCGGGTTCAATTGATTTGGGGTGCCGTAGGGGCAGACCAGCGTGTCTGCTTGGATTGTGATTAGGGGGCGAACACTTCGGTTCGCCCCTACATCGTGGTAATGGTCACGATGCTACGGATATGTCATTCCCGCGCAAGCGGGAATCCAGGGGCTTTAGATTCCTAATAGACCATAATAGACCATGAATGGCGCTCAGACTCTATTCCACTGGCCACCAGTCCCATTTCAGGGTTGAATAGGGGGCGAAGGCAACGGGGTCTACTTCGGCTACAACATTGCCTCTGAGCATGGTGTTGTTACCCACCGTATAGACTGCGCCCAACATCTTGACAACCTCTACTTCTGCCCAGGGATCGTAATCGGAGGGCGACAGTTTGACCTCAGCCTCACCCCACTTAGCTACACTTGGACGAAGGATAACTTTTTCCCTGACCAGGCGGGGGTTGTAGTCGAATAAGCCTTCGTCTGGGGCTAGAAAATATTTGAAGTTGTAGTTAAATATTCCCCCGTCCTTCTCTTTGCTAGCCATGAGCTTCGGGAAGTCATCCGAACTCGGTTTGCCGGTCAATTTGGCATGAATCTCAAAGAAACGTAACCCGTGCCGTTCCGCGTGCCCTTTAACGGAATTACCGCTGTGTTTGAACTCGATATTTGCCAGTTTCTTGGGATAGCCGAATTCCTCGCGGCCGCCGGCCATCGCTATGTCGTTTGTCACAGGCATGGCAAGGCAATAATTGCCCTCCACACCTTTGAAGGTGGTTCTAAGGAAGAGGCCCGCTTCATAATAAGGAGGGCAGAAGTTGGTTTTAGGATAGTGTGCAAGGAAGGCCATGGCTAGCGGTCTTCTGGTTGGCTTGAGCGGCGGCGGGAGCAGGCGTTTCACAATCTCACGCTTGGTCTCCCACATGACCGTCAGCATTTCTGCATCGTAGAACTCGTATAGTCTACCTTTACCTCGAGCGGTTCTGCCCAGCTCCTCGTAGGATCTAACGAAACTCATGGCACCACCTCCTCTTATTTGCCTTTGTTCTGTTTGCCGTGCTTACTGCGAAGGTAAGAACGACAAATATACAAGCCTGAGCTGAGGCGTCGCTTAATGCGGCTCTCGAGGCGCTCCTTGCTCCTGTTGCCGATGTCTATCATGGCTTGGGGAGCTGACTCCAGCAGTTTCATTCCATCATCGTAGGCATTCTGGATTCCCAGAAGGGTACCGATGCCCGGGATGAAGCTGGCTACACTCTTGGCGAAGTTGCGGGCGTCCTTCCTCGCTCTGCTTACGGAGTCTTTCTGCTTGCTAGACCGCTTTCTGCGGGTAGTCTGGTTTTTGCTTGTGGTATTCTTTGTCTTTTTGCCCATAGCTAGCGTAACCTCAATGTTGACGATGTGTATGATACCACAGTTGACTTTGTGCTCAAAAGCCTGTCTTTCTAGATTCTTATCAATCCCCTTTATCCCCGAGTCTTGGGGATCTTAAGAGTTGGGGGTACCCCCAAGCCCCCGGCATCCGCCTAAGGCGGACTGCCCCTCTGCACTTCCCATTTTGTAAATAGCCTTGGTCTGTTTCCTATCGACAATGGCTGGTCTATATGTTATTATTTGGACAAATTGGTACAAGGCTACTCAAACCTTAAAGGGGGTAAAAGATGCAGCAGCGCAAGATGATAGATATACCGCTTGGTACCGAGGTCAGGACTGCACTCAGGGCACCTATTGATGGTGATTACGAATTCGTGAAGCATATCGTTGATTCAAGTTGCAAGCCTGCCGCCAAGGAAAAGAAGGTATACAGGTTCCGCGGTGAGCTGTTGCCTCGATGCCCTAAGTGCGGCAAACGGGCTGTTTGGAAGCTCGTAGAGTACAAGTTCGATATAATCCCTGAGAGAGACAAGACTGACTATGTCCTCAAGGTAGTCAGGGGCGACCGCCCGGGCGTCCCGTATCCGTCAGGGACGAAGCGCAGCAAGTGATAATAATACAGGGGCTGGCTGGTCGGGTCGGATAGAAGTTCAGACTACATGCACTTCAGAATGCCTCTAGCCCAGGGGCAGTCTCCGCAGGGCTGAGTGTATTCATAGCAGTCCTTGCGGAACACCGGCG
>CAYHAX010000147.1:0-3628 GCA_964354695.1 uncultured Dehalococcoidia bacterium | reverse complement strand
CGATTTGGGCTGACAGAATATCTCCTCGGCTGTTCCTACCTGCATTATGCACCCGTTACCCAGCACAGCGATCCGCTCTCCTAGAGCGACAGCTTCCTCAAAGTCATGCGTTACATGGATAATAGTCTGATTCAGTTTGTTACGTATCTCTCGAAGCTCTTGCTGCACTTTCTCCCTGGTCTCCGGGTCAAGCGCACTCAGAGGCTCATCGAGCAGCAAAACCTTCGGCTTTATCGCCAGCGCGCGAGCCAGAGCTACCTTCTGCTTTTCCCCGCCGCTCAAGGTACCAATCTTTCGATTAAGCAAAGATGACAAGCCCAGAAGCTCTATCGCCCAGCTCGCATCAGTATCGGACTCTTTCCTAGATTTGCCTCGCTGCCTCAACCCGAAAGTGATGTTATCAATTACTGAGAGATGCGGGAAAAGAACGTAATCTTGATAGACAAAACCTATCCCTCTCTTTTCGGGCTCAAGAGAAGCCACATCACGCTCATTCAGCCATATCTCGCCGCTTTGAGCCCGGTAAAGCCCTGCAATAGTCTCAAGTAAGACTGTCTTGCCTGCCCCTGTCGGGCCTAGAACAATAAAATATTCGCCCTGCTGAACATCGAAGGTGACATCTTTAAGATGGAAATCACCCACACTCACACAGAGGTTTTTTATTTTAATCAAGCCTTCTCTCCCCGCTGAGAGATATACCGCAAAGCTACGAATATAATGAGACATGCCAGAATCAAAAGAACAGCCACATTCCTTGCCGCATCCAGCCCCTGTGTTTCGAATCGCTGATAAACGAGGGTTGACGCTATCATGGGATAGTAAGTGATGATGACCACAGCGCCAAACTCGCTGACTCCCCGAGCCCACATCATCAAGCTGCCCGAAAGGATGCTTCTCCATGCCAGAGGCAGCGTAACATTAAAGAATGTCTGCCTTGGTGTAGCGCCCAAAGTCCGGGCTACCCTTTCCAGTCTCGGGTCTATTCTCTTGAAACCGTCTTTGGCAGCATTCACCAGAAATGGTATGCTGACGAACATCATAGCGAGGACTATTCCAGGCACTGCATCTACGAAGCCGATACCCAGGCTATTGAACACCTTGCCTCCAAAGAAATTCTTGCCGAAGACAAAGAGGAGCGCTATACCTGCCCCTGTGTGAGGCACTACAATAGGCAAGTCTACCACAGCCTCGATAATCTTCTTACCCGGGAAATCATAACGTGCCAGTACATAGGCAAGTGGCACACCCAGAACCAGCCCCACAGCCGTAGAAATAAGTGCTGTATATATCGTCAGCCAGATGGCATCTCTTACTACCTTATCGTGAAGCAATAAGTCGAATAATTCGCCGGGGTGGGACGAGAAGACCATTGTGAGCAGCGGCACTAGTATGAAGAGCAGGATCACGACACCGAGGATAACGAAGGTGAGCGTGAGCTTATTCTTGAATACGGCGGCAACGTTCTTGCGTTTCACTCTGCTACCAGTGGCTTGAGTTCGCTCGGCAATAAGTCCGGTGCATCAGCATACGCAGGCGAGACCGGCGGCTGCCTTTGCTCAATCAGAATTCTCTGCCCCTCCGGCCCCAGAAGAAACTTCACAAACTCCACAGCGAGCTCCTGCTTGGTGGTATTTTGCGGTATCGTCACCGCGTACAGTATCGGCAGGCATTCGAACTCCGGATACACCGAGGCAAAGCGTTGAAACTGCAGCTTGACTTTAATCCCCTGCACCAGCATATTGTAGCTATCTGAACTTAAATTAATCTCGCCAGGCAATTCAAGGAATTGTAAACCATGTTGTTCAGCTACACTCTTGTACATGAAGGCATAATCCACATCGCCTGACTCAATAGTGGACAAGAGACCTATGCTGGAGCCCCTGATAGTCAGCTTCGGCGACTTCAACACCTCAGGAACTGTGATTATGTACATGCCATCGTGCTCATCTACAGTAATTGGCGGTGAGGACTTGCCCAAAACATCTTCGAAGATTGTTTCATTGTCATAGTATAATTCAGCAAGCTGGCAGGCCATGAGAGCCCTGTATCCGGAAGAATCGAAGCGCGGGTCGGAAAGGGCGACTTCAACATCTGGCCTGGAAAGCACTTCGTACCAGTTCGCGCTGTTTATCTCGTCAGCGTATTCGCTCTGCGGGGTATATGCCAAACCCAGTTCATTTGTGGCGAATATAACATACCAATTGGCATAGTTTTCGGTGGTTCCCGGAACTTGAGTTTCATACATCAGCATTGGTATCAAAGAGTAGTCGGCTACTGCGAGGACATCAACCTCATCATGCAGTTCGGTAGCGTGCCTAATCACCTGGATGCTGCCATGCCCTTCCACCTGAACATCCACGGCGGGATGTTCAGCCTCGAACCCGATTGCCAGTGCCTCGAAGGGTACCATCAGGCTGTCAGCGTTAAAAACCTTCAGTATCTGCTTCTTTTCGCTCGAGCAACCAACCAGTATGCCTGATAACACAAGAATAGCTGCCGCCAGCGCTACGAGGGTTACTCTTCCTCTTCTAAGCGTCATAGCCCTGTACCTGCCGTGTTATCCGCAGTCTTGATAGGCATTACCTCAATCTTAACCACCCACTTGACCCAGTTATATCCTTCCACCAGCAACTTATCTTTGCCCACGAGGGCAAGCCGGAATGGCCTTCCATCTTCTTTTCTAAACGGCTTACCATCAATCTCATAAGCCAACAAGAGCTTCTGCTCGCCATGAGGCACTATCTTCATCGTCTCGGGGTCATAAGTATCGAACTCACCCATAATTTGTTCGTAGCTGAACACCATCGAATATCCATCCTCCGCGGACACGAACACGACATCCACAGGAGTTACCCCACCCACAAGCTCGCAGAGGTCCGTAATGGAAACTCCCCTCACTCTGAACGGACCGTTTATCACTCCGACGGTTGTGAAAAAGCCGCCATCCCCCTCATAGTAAGGCAGCGCTTTGATTTCATCGTAGCTAAACACCTTTTGCTCATAGTTGACGCCAATCAGCGTTATATTACCTTCGATGACTTCCTCTGAGGTACCCTTATCCCAGGGCTGCGTATATACAACCACCGAAGCGATTATAAGCAACAATCCAAAGATAATAATGATGCTCGGTACAAGTCTGCGAATATTGTTACTGCGTTCTGTCTGCACTTTTAGCCTTTCTTAAATACAACAAGTAAATGCCTGAGCCGACAGCCAACAAGCCTGCCACACCCAGGACTGCGGGGAGCCAGGGAAACTGCTTGGAATTTTCCGAAGTCACATCGTGCACTGCCCCTTCGCTGATATTACCTGACGCGCTACCCGGATATATGCGTATTTCACTAATCCATTTCCCTGATAGTCCGTTCGTGCTGGGAAGCCCCTCATAAAAATGCTGATACTTCTCTTCAGGCAAACACACCTTCATATCGGAATTGCCAAACACATGTTTCCCTTCCGAGTTCGTGTTATTGGCAAAGAACACTATCTGCATTGCCTCGCTGAATGCATCGTTTCCGGGATACCCTGCACCATAGCCGCTGCCGTCGTCCCCCTTATACCAGCACAGTACAATAGGCCCCTGCCGGTATAAAGGTTCATAGACATTATCGTATGCAAATTTGACACA
>CAYHAX010000146.1:0-1779 GCA_964354695.1 uncultured Dehalococcoidia bacterium | reverse complement strand
TCTCGCGAATTAGCACTCTCTTGATGAGAGTGCTAACAACCGTTAGATTAACCGAGATTGATATGAAGCGCAAGTCTATTGACAGTAATTTATGCCGATATATAGCCATTTATTGCCATATATAGGCGATAAGCTCTGATTTTCTCCTTTAACTCGACTGTTCTTAGTTCGTGCTCATCTGAAGGGAGTCATTGCTGGGAAGAGGTGCGGTTTGCAGACGTGGAGAAATGGCAAATTATGTTGGAAGAGGACTTGGTTAGAGCATCGCAAATTCAGGGAAGGGCTGTTATTTTGTGATGATGCCGTTATTGATGAGGAACTGTATGATTTCCTTTGCTGCATCTATCGGGGGCTTTTCGATGGTCTTCGAACCCTTCTGCTGGACGCCGCCTGACATGAGGAGCTTCATTCTTTCGTGGGCGGAAAGCTTGCTGTCTATGGTGGCGGTCTTTTTCAATCTGGGTTTGGGCTGGGAGATGCTCAACATAGCCACTGCTGGCTCAATGCTTCTTGCATCTATACCTAATGCTTTGGCATCAACCTTCTTCACCTCTTTTTTGATACCGGCCAGGATGGTCTTGAGCGGCGCGTATACAGGTTTGCGGAGCACGGTTTCCACGGTGAAGACCGCTGGCAAAGAGCACTCCAGGATTTCCCTGTCTCCTCCCCTGAGGCGGCGGTGCACTCGAGCCGTCTTAGTATCAGAGAAGACATCCAATCTGGTAACGGCTGTAACCAGTGGTAAATCCAGCCATTCTGCCAGGGCTGCCCCCATGAAGCCGTTGTTTTCATCTGCTGATTCTCTGCCGCACAGGATGATGTCGTACTCTAGCTTCGCTATCTGTTTGGCTATGATAATAGAGGTTGAATACGAATCGAGATTATCGAAGGCTTCATCACATAGATGAACTGCCTCATTAGCCCCCATTTTTAAGGCTGTTCTCAGTGCTTCTTCTGCATGAATTGGTCCCAGGCTGATTACAGTGACTTTGCCGCTGTCTCTTTCCCTGATTCTAATAGCTTCGCTTACAGCTACTTCATCTACGGGGTCGATTAAATAGTTAACGTTATCGAGTTTACCGGTTTCTATGTTGAACTTAACGACGGTTGGGTCGGGAACTTGTTTGACGCAGACTATGATTTTTATCATCTCAGCATTATCAAGTCGTTGGTTTCATTACTTCGCGCAATTGCTTTGTCAGTTCGGGTATTACCTTGTGCATGTCGCCCACTATTACCAGGTCAGCCAATTTAGCTATGGGAGCGCTCTTATCGGTGTTTATAGCTACCATCAGTTGGGAGCCTTTTATGCTCAGGGTGTGATGGAAGGCTCCGGATATACCGCATATGAGATATAGCCTGGGGGCTATGGTTTTTCCGGTTAGCCCGATTCTTCGCTCATCAACAATCCAGTGTTCGTCGGTGGCGCGTCTGCTCCCGCCGATGGAGGCTCCCATGATTCGAGCCAGCTCTTCGATTGCCTTAAGATTATCGGCACTTGCCAGCCCTTTGCCTACTCCGACAACGATCTCCGCCTCGCTCACGCATACTGCACAGGGGTCAGCTTTGAGATAATCAAGGAACCTGGTTTTAGTGTTACTAGGGTCGAGCTTTGTCTTTAATTCGATAGCTTGAGTCTTCTTTGCTACAGAGGCTTTCTGCAGGGTTAACAGTTGAGGGTCTATGGTTCCTATCAGGGGCTTCCTGAGCGGTGCTACAGTAGCCTGGGCTTTTCCTCCGTGTATGGGCCTGCGTACAGTCAGGTTTTTTTCTTTATCT
>CAYHAX010000145.1:0-13182 GCA_964354695.1 uncultured Dehalococcoidia bacterium | reverse complement strand
GTCAAGGCCCTCACCGGGACCGATCCTGACCGGCTTAAGGAAGAGAAGGAGCGCGGCATCACGCTCGACCTGGGCTTCGCGTCGCTGGACCTTCCCTCGGGCAACCGACTCGGCATCGTGGACGTGCCCGGCCATGAAGGGCTGATCAAGAACATGCTGGCAGGCGTGGGCGGTATAGACCTCGCCCTGCTCATCATCGCTGCCAACGAGGGTATGATGCCCCAGACTAAAGAGCACCTCGCCATACTCGACCTGCTCGGAGTGAAGAAAGGTATCGCGGTCATCACCAAGAAGGACCTGGTGGACGAGGAATGGCTCAGCCTGGTCAAGATGGATGTAGAGGAGCTTATAGCCCCCACCACGCTGGCAGGCTCGCCCATCACCGCTGTCTCCGCGATAACAGGCGAAGGGCTGCCCGACCTGGTCTCCGCCATAGACCGGCTCCTGGACTCCATGCAGCCCAAGAAAGACCTGGGCAGACCCCGGCTGCCCATAGACCGCGTGTTCACCATAGCGGGCGCAGGTACCATAGTAACCGGCACCCTGCTCGATGGCTCCCTTCGCACAGGACAGGAGGTGGAGATAGTCCCCGCTGGCTTGAAGTCGCGCCTACGTGGTTTGCAAACTCACAAGACACATCTGGACACCGCCGCCCCCGGCAGCCGCGTTGCAGCCAATCTGGTCGGCATAGCCACCACGCAACTGAAGCGCGGCTACGTGCTCACCAACCCGGGCTGGCTTTTCCCCACCACCATGCTGAATGTCAAGCTCCACGTGATCCCATCTACGCGGCATCCTGTCAAGCACAACGCCATCGTCAGCTTCCACAGCGGCACCAGCGAGGCAATGGCTAAGCTCCGCCTGCTGGAGAAGGAAGAATTAAAGCCCGGAGAAACCTCCTGGGCTCAGCTTTTCCTGGATGAGCCGGTGGCGATGGTGAAAGGCGACCGCTTCGTGATACGCTCACCGCAGGACACGCTAGGAGGCGGCGAGATTGTGGAGACGCACACTCATCGGTACAAACGCTACCGTACCGCCCTGATTCAGAGCCTGGAGAGCAAGGAGAAAGGGTCGGCTCAGGAGATACTGGCAGCCACCCTGGACAGAAATCAGCCCCAGGAGACGAGCGCCCTCATCTCCAACAGCGGCTTGCCTGCCTCTGAAGCGACTCCAGCTATTAATGCCCTCATTAAAGAGAAGGGGATAGTGACGGTCGGCACAGGGGAGCACCGCTTCCTCTTCACCGCTAACGGCTGGCAGAATTTCGTGGAAAAGGTGAAAATCGTAGTGCAGGACTACCACAAGAGATTCCCCGCCCGCCTCGGGATGCCCCGGGGTGAACTGAGCAGCAAGCTACAGCTTGCCGTCGCAGCCTTCACCCCTACCCTGCACAGACTTCTCGAGGACAAAGTCCTCGTCGAGGAGGGTGCAATCGTTCGTCTGCCCTCTCACCAGATACAGCTCAGCAAAGAGCAGCAAGCCAGAGTGGACGCCTACCTCAAGTCGCTGGCGCAGAATCCCTATGCCCCACCCGGCGACCTCACGCCAGAGCCGGAGCTGCTCAACCTGCTCATCAAGCAGCGCAGAGTGGTGAAGGTGAGCGACAACGTAGTGTTCCTAGCCTCAGCCTACGATGAAATGGTAAAAAGGATAGTGTCTCACATAAAAGCTAAGGGGAAGATTACTCTGGCTGAGACGCGGGACATGCTCAACACCAGCCGCAAGTACGCCCAGGCGCTGCTAGAGCACCTCGACCAGGAGAAAATCACCCGCCGCGTGGGCGACGAGCGAGTGCTCGGCTCAGGAAGCGCCTAAATATGGACCACTCTATAATGCAGGGAGTGAATATTGTGAATAAGATTTTAGGAGTAGAGATATGAGAAGAAGCAACATTGTGGTCATACTAATCATGTTACTGGTTGCAACGTTTTTATTTGTATCATGCGGAGGTAATGACACTGGTCGGGACAAAGTGGCAATAGAGCAAGTAATAAGAGGCTATGTCTCTTCATATAATGCCTCAAACTTCGAGGAAACCTTGACTTATTTCACCGGATTTGAGGATAGTCAAGATGCTCTAGCATATTTGGCATTCTTGCGGAGTCAGTCAGGCGAGTTGACTTTAGTGAATTTTGAATCTGGAAGTGTTGCTGTTACAGGGAATACTGCTAGAGTTCCAGTTGAATTTATAATAATGGGTGAACAAAGTTCTCAGTGGATTAATCTTGCTAAAGAAGATGGTAGTTGGAAAATATTGTGGGAGCAGTAATATACAGTCATGTTCCCACTGTGGAGGAACAGGTAAGGTTGGATAGAAATGATTATTACCAGAACCCCATTTAGAATTAGCTTTATAGGCGGCAGTACTGACTTTCCAGACTTCTATCTCAAGTATGGCGGAGCGGTGGTAAGTGGTAAAAGGTTAGTAGCCCCTGTTCTCCCACCACACAATATCATTTGAAGTGGTTGCCGCCCCTAACACATCGAGGGCGCCGTCTTTGTCAACGTCGGCAACGTACACGCTCTGTCCACCTGAGAAATCACTGCCTATGGTATGCTTGGTGAAGTTCTGCTTGCCATCGTTTTCGTACCAGTTAGTCTGGCCATTATCTGACGTAGCTACAACATCAACGTAGCCATCGGCATTTATGTCCGCAGCGTAGATGCTAGCGGCACCATTGAGGCTGGTATCAATAGTGTGCTTGGTGAAACTACCGATTCCGTCATTCTTGTACCAGTTGACCTGACCATCTGAAGATACGCAAAGGACATCAATATAATTATCCTTGTCAATATCAGCAGCAGCGATGCTCCGGGCACCGGATACAGAGACATCAATACTGTGTTTGTAGAAGGCAGACTGGCTGCCATTATTCTCGTACCATGCGAGTTCACTGGGGAGGAATGAACAGGCCAGGAAGTCCTTATGCCCGTCACCGTTAATATCCAGAGCTAGAACATCATAGGCTCCATCGAAATTGCTATCTACAATATGCTTGGTGAAGTTTTGATAGCCATCGTTCTCCCACCAAGCAATTTGATTGGCATATAAAGCCGCACCTATAACATCAAGATCTCCATCTCCATCGACATCGACAGCGCGCACCTTCACAGCGCCATCGAACGCATCATCTATAACATACTTTGTGAAGTTTTGATTGCCGTCGTTTTTCCACCAGGCAATCTGATCATAAGTCCCCGAGGTTGCTGCTCCCAATATATCAGTATGGCCGTCATTGTTGATATCTGCAGCGAAAACCGAGCTGGCTCCGAAGAAATTCGCATCCACTATGTTCTTTGTAAAATTCTGATGGCCATCGTTTTTCCACCAGGCGATATCGTTGTCCGTGCTGGCTGCGCCCAGCACATCCATATAGCCGTCTTTATCTACATCGGCTGCAGAGACACTTGCAGCCCCACCGAAATCGCCATCAATCGAGTGTTTGCCCCACTTCAGGACGGGTATCGGTGTAAGCGTTGGCGTAACTACAGGCGTAGAAGTCGGCTTCGGAGTCGGCACCGCAGTAGGCGTAGGCGTTGGGGTCAGCGCAGGTGTAGCTGTTGGCGATGGCACAGGTGGAGGCGTTAGCGTTGGGGTAGGCGAGGGAGTAGCTGTTGGAGCAGGTGTCGGTGTTGGCGTAGTTGTAGTTTGCTCCTCGCATCCCACAGAACCAATAACAAGTGCAATTACGAAAAGAGCCGATAGCACCATAGCAATCTTTCTCACGTGCCTGCCTCCTATCCTGATATAACTCTCAGGTCGTACTCGCTGGAACTCCTGCGCAATTCTACCATCATAACAATTGTTTACGCAATACGTAATCGGAGAAAAAAACAAGCCCCATCGCGGAGCTTGACGCTGCAAGGATGAAAATAATAGCGCAGGGCTAAGTTTGGGATTAGCCCTTCGATAGGCTCAGGGCGAACGGTGAATAGTCTATTTTACAGGTAATTAGATTTTAAGCTTGCTCTTTCTGGGCAGCCTGTTTGGATTTCTCCTCCTCGACTAACACTCGGCGCAGCACCTTGCCGATGAGGGACTTGGGCAAGCTCTCCCTGAACTCCACAACCTTGGGCACCTTGAAACGAGCCAGGCGCTCCCTGCAATACTCGCTTATCTCTTCAGAGGTGCATTTCTCGCCTTCCTTGAGCACGATGACAACTTTCACAGTCTCACCACGGTAAGAGTCAGCGACCCCGTAGCAGCACGCTTCTTTAACCTTGGGATGTTCATATAGCACTTCCTCGACCTCGCGAGGATAGATATTGTAGCCGCCGGCAATAATCATGTCCTTCTTACGATCCACTATGTAGAAGAACCCATCCTCATCCATCCTCGCCAGGTCGCCGGTGTAGAGCCAGCCGTTGCGCAGCACCTTCTTGGTCTCATCAGGACGGTTCCAGTAGCCCTGCATCACATGAGGCGCTCTTATCACCAGCTCGCCGACCTCTCCTATGGGCATCTCCTTCTCACCGGTATCAGCATCCATTATTTTGGCTTCCACATCAGGGAAAGGCACCCCGATGCTCCCCACCTTGCGTTTGCCAGTTATGGGGTTAGATGTGACCACAACAGGCGCTTCGCTGAGCCCATACCCCTCTGATACCTTGCCACCGGTTATCTTTTCGAACTGCTGCTGAACCTCCAAGGGCAAGGGTGCAGCACCGCTAACGCACGACTGAATGGAACGCAGGTTGTACTTCTTGATATCGGGGTGGCTGTTAAGCCCCACATACATCGTGGGCACACCCGGGAAGAAAGCCGGCTTGTACCTGTCAATGGCTTTGAGCACCTGCTTGATGTCCCACCGTGGCAGCAGTACCATTGCGGAACCTGTCAGAACTGAGAAATGCATAACTGTTACCATGCCGTACACATGAAACAGCGGCATCACCCCCATGAGAACCTCCTCACCTTCCTCAGCGTCAACAGGCTCTGACCAGGCTTTCATCTGATAAACATTGGCAACTACGTTGCGGTGCAGAGCCACTGCGCCCTTGCTGATGCCTGTTGTGCCCCCCGTGTACTGGAGCATGGCGATGTCATCGGGGGTTACCTCTACCGACGGCGGTGCAGGGCTGGCGCGCTTCAACAGTGTCGGGAAAGAATAGGCGTCCTTCACGCCCGAGATATCCACGCGGTGCCCGTCCTTCTTCTCACGCAAAAGGGTGAACAGAAACCGGCTCACGGGCGGCAGATATTCCTTTATGTTTGTCACCACGATGTTCTTCAGTTTGGTGCGTTCCTTCAGCTCGGCAACGGTGCGATAGAAAAGGCTGAGCACTATTATGGTCTCAGCCCCACAGTCATTGAACTGGTACTCCATCTCACGCGGGGCATACAGAGGATTGGTGGCTACCACTACGCCTCCTGCTTTGAGCACAGCGTAGTAGCTGATGACGAACTGTGGGCAGTTGGGCAGAAGTAAAGCTACTCTGTCTCCCTTCTTAACCCCCAGACTGACGAGCGCGTTGGCAAATCGGTTTACCAGCTCGTTCAGTTGCTTGAAACTCAAGCGGTAGGAGTCGCCCAGAGCCCCGGGAAAGATGATGGCGGTTTTGTCGGGGAAGCGCTGCACCGTCTCCTCCAGCATCCTGTGCAGGGTGATTTTAGGGTAGTCTATGGTATGAGGCACGCCGGGGTCGTAGTTTTTGAGCCACACTTTCTCCATGATTCCCTCCTCCTCTGCCGTACTATAAAGGGGCAAATATGTAGTTGTCTTAATATACTTCTAACGACACGACTTGGCAAGTGCAGTCAGACTGTGGGAAATTAGCCTATAATCGCTGATTTACGCAGAGCTTTTATACGCGCTTTACTGTAGCCCAGCTCGCGCAGTATCTCATCGGTGTGCTCGCCGAAGCTCCTCGCCCAGTTCCTCACCTTGAACGGCGAGGCGGACATCTTCAACATGGAGCTCACCTGATTCACGCTGCCCAGGAAAGGATTCGATATCTCCATAATCGTACCACGCGCCAGCAATTGGGGGTCAGAGACCAGCTCCTCTATGGAGTAAACCGGAGCCACGCAGGTATCCTTCTGCCTCAGGATTTTTAACCACTCGTCCCTCGTCTTGGTTAAGAAGGTCTCCCTGAAATACCGGAACATCTCCTCATGCTTCTCGCCCCCCGTGTACTGGTGCTCTATGAAATCATCGCGCCCCAGAAGCTGACACAGATTCTTGTAAAACCACGTCTCGATAGCGCCTATGCTGATGTACTTTCCGTCCTTTGTCTCATAGACGTTGTACCAGGGATAGAGCCCCGTGAACATCGTCTCGCCCCTTTTATAGTTCATCCCGTAGTGAAGATAAGGGTCTATCCACATGGACATCAATGCCACTATCCCGTCTGTAATGGATACATCAACGAACTGTCCCCTGCCGGTGCTCTCCCTTGCCATCAACGCCGCCAGAATCCCGATAACGGCAGACATGCCGCCTGCAGCGAGGTCTGCTATCAACGTACCCGGAATCACAGGCGCGCCACCGGATTCGCCTGTCATCCCCAACAGCCCACCCACTGAAACGTAGTTTATGTCGTGCCCGGGCAAATCCCGATAAGGACCGTCCTGCCCATAGCTCGTCATCGCAGCATACACAATGCGGGGATTTACTTTGCTCACAGCCTTGTAGTCAATGCCGAGGCGCTTCATCACCCCAGGTCTGTAGCTTTCTGCAACCACATCGGCAGTCTTAGCCAACTCATAAAAAACGTCGCGCCCCTCTTTAGCTTTCAGGTCAAGCCCCATGACGCGGCAATTCCTTATACCGGGAAAGGTCGGTATATCAGGCAAAGCGTACTTGACCAGACCGCCTCGGCGCTCGGGGTCAGGCTCATGAATCTTTATAATGTCAGCGCCTAAGTCGCCGAGAATGGTAGCACAGAAAGGCCCGGGTCCCACCCAGGCCAAATCCAACACTTTTATCCCCTGCAAAGCCCGTCGTTTCTTACTGCCTGCCCTCATCCTCGCTACCTTATTAGGTTTTTCCTAGCTAAGCCATAGCCCTCAAACCCAGGATATCCCTGCCCACAATCAGCTTCTGCATCTGCGTGGTGCCCTCAGGGATAGTCATCGTCCTTGCATCCCGGAAATACCGCTCCACCGCATATTCATCGGACAGCCCCATAGCGCCGTGAATCTGTATAGCCTTGGAGGTCGTCCTCACCGCAGCCTCGGTAGCATAGGCTTTCGCCAGAGACGCCTGCCAGCGCGACTTCTGCCCCTTATCTATGAGGTCCAAAGCCCTGAAGGAGAGAAGACGCCCCGCCTCGGTCTCCATCATCATGTCCACAAGCATCTCCTGTATCATCTGAAAACTGCCTATGGGCTGACCGAACTGCGTTCTCTCCTGAGCATACTTGATAGAAGCATCTATAGAGGCTTGAGCAATGCCCGAGCACATCGCCCCCACCATTGCTCGCGAGACATCGAAGAATGCCATAGTCCGCTTGTAACCAGCGCCCAGGTCCAATAGATTCTTCTTGGATACTTTGCAGTCATCGAACGAAAGCTCCGCCGTGGGGAAGCAACGCATCCCCAGCTTGTGCAACTCCCTCGCTGAGAAGGGCGACTTATCCCTCTCCACCAAAAGAAAAGCCATCCCCAGGGGACCCAGCGTTTTATCCGTCGTGACCAGGACAAAGGCGGCATCGGCTATGCTGCCGTTGGAAATCCATGTCTTTGTCCCATTGACTATGTAGTTGTCCCCGGTCAGGGTCGCAGTGGTCTTCAGGCTGGATACGTCTGAACCAGCGTCAGGCTCAGTTATTGCCAGACAGCCAATGTAGTCACCAGAGGCGCCCAGTGGCAGCAACCTCTCCTTATGCTCAGCGCTGCCCGCTTCATTCAAAATCCAGAGAAACGCCGCAGCGATGAAAACAGTGCCTGCGAGGCTGCCCCAGACCCTGGACAGTTCTTCGACAAGTATTCCGTTTGTCTTAGCTTCCAACTGCGTGCCGCCGTACTTCTCGGGCAGAAACCCAGCCAGAAAACCAAAGGGCATCAACTTTCGAATGAAGTCTCCTGTTTCCGCCTTGGTCAGAGGACCCTTCTTTTCGTGCTCACTGACGAGAGGAGCTATCTCCTTCTCCAAAAAATTGCGTACACTCTTTTTGAGCATCTCCTGCTCTTCGGTAAACGCAAAATCCATCTCCCCTCCTTTTCAGTGATTGAAAAGAGAGCACCTATAGCTTCAGTCTGCATGCACTGACTAAAGCCCGACTATGCAGATGCTTACCACATTAAGCGGCGGAATGCCTCCCATGTTATGGGTCAGACCGAACTTGGGATTCTTTACCTGGCGCGGTCCCGCCTTGCCCTGAAGCTGCTTATACATCTCGTACATCATCCGCAGCCCAGAAGCACCTATGGGGTGACCGAAGCATTTCAGCCCACCGTCAGGCTGACAGGGAATCGTTCCGCTAAGATCGTAGAACCCGGCTTCTACATCTTCCCTGGCTCGCCCTCGAGGCGAGATGCCCAGGTCTTCGTATATCGTAAGCTCGGTGATGGAGAAACAATCGTGGACCTCCATCATGCTTATCTCTTTCCTCGGGGTTTTGATACCAGCCTCTTTGTAGGCTCTGCGTGCAGCATGCACTGTGGACTCTACATGGCTGAAGTCCCACTCAGTGCACATCATCTCCTCGCCTGAACTGGCAGCAATCTGGAGCGATTTCACATATATCGGGTCGGGTCTGTATTTCTTCGCTATATCTGCACGGCAAACAATAGCTGCCGCTGCTCCATCGCTCACCCCACAACAGTCGAAAAGCCCCAAAGGCCAGGCTATGATGGGCGCGTTCAGCACATCCTCTATGGTAATCTCACGCCGGAGGTGTGCCTTAGGGTTCATAGCTCCATTGTGATGACTTTTCACAGATATATGAGCCAGGACACGTTTACCATCCTGAGGGCTGAGCCCATAATGCGCGAAATACCTGGTACCCATCATGGCAAACATCCCAGGAGGAGTATAGTTGGGGAAAGCGAACCTGAGTGTTGTCCCAACCTGAGTATCTGATTGAGGAAGACCCCCATAGCCTGTATCCTTGAGCTTCTCTACTCCGACCGCTAGAGCGATATCGTAAGCACCGGAAGCCACACCGTAACAAGCACCCCTCAAGGCCTCCGAGCCGGTAGCGCAGAAATTCTCAACCCGGGTTGCCGGAATAAAGGGCAGCTTCAATGTAACAGCCAATGGGATAGCTGATTTCCCTACGGATGTTTCCTCATAGCAGGTGCCTAACCAGGCAGCGTCGATGTCTTTTTTCTCTATGCCAGCATCTTGAAGCGCCTCGGTAAAAGCCTCCACGATTAGCTTCCCGGGGCTGGCATCCCATCTCTCACCAAACTTGGTGCACCCCATTCCAATGATAGCGATTTTATCCTTTACACCTTCTGCCATGTTGACTCCTTTTCCAAATAACTTATTGACCCTGATTTCTAAGCTCGAATCGGCGTTGCTTTCCAGAAATAGACGTGTACGCCTCGTTGCACATCGTGGAATTTCCTGCGGAAGCTCATCTCAACAGGCATCCCTACCTGCAGCGAATCAAGCTCGCAGTCAGTCAGGTCGAATAGCCACCTTCCGCCACCATCGAAGTTCACCGTTCCATATATTGCGGGCGGGCTGGGGCTGAAAGCCAGAATATCACCGGTATAGGTGAAGAGCTGCCCCCTCTTATCCGAGAAGCGATAGTCATCCATCTCATTGACTGCTCCACATTTGGGATTAGCGCATACCTCTTGAGGCGGATATTGCGGAGTGCCGCAGCGCTTGCACTTCACTCCACTGAGACCTAAGAGCATCTTGCGTTCCCTCCACATAATTGTCATCTGAGTGGTACCGACTTCATCACCACGCCCACCGGTGTCTATATTAAGCACCTCACGGAAAGTAACATATTTCTCATAAAGACCAATATCTTTCTTGGAAGCCAGATGTTTTCTGATGCCCCTTCTCTCTTTTACCTTCTCTATCTCTTTGGTGACCTGAAGCAATACAGCATCGCTGCCATTACCATAGCTGGCAACAATTATCTTGTCCCCGGGCTTGGCATCCTCAAGTGCCGCCACAAGTATCATTAGAGGATAAGCGGTGCCTGTGTGACCTATCTCGGTGAACAAGTGATTCTGTATCTGCCCCGGTCCGAACCCGAGTTTCTTACCTATGGAAGCATGGGCTCCAGTGTAGACACAGGGATAAACGACCTTTGCTATATCCTTAGAACTAAGGGCATACTTCTTCATCAACCCCGAGATAGCCTCACCAATGAACTTCCCATAGCCCTCGTCCCTGATCCACCTGTCCTCCCAGGAGCGATTGTATTTATCCTCCGCTGCCCTCCACACATCAACAAAGTCATAAGACAGAGAAAAGGTGCCTTCGATAGTAGCAAGCACATCCTTGTTCCCCAGAAGGACGGCAGCAGCACCATCGCCGTAGATTTCCTCCTGATAGCCCCCTGGCTTGCCCAGACGGCAGTCAGCAGCACAAACCATGACGCTCTTTGCTGAACCGGATGAGACGGCATCATAAGCAGAGATAAGAGCGCCGGTTCCAGATTTGAGAGATGTCGCGAAATCTGAGGTCCTGACCTCGGAGTTGAGGTCAAGCGCAGTGGCAATTATCCCAGCGTTCTGCCTCTCTTTGTAGGGCGCAGTAGTCGTGGCGAAGAATAACCCTTCTACCTTGCCCCTGTCAGCGCCATCCAGACAGTCCACGGCAGCAGCCACCGCCATAGAGATGCTATCCTCGTCATAGTTCGCCACCGCTTTCTCCCCGGGCAATAGAGATGCCGGGTTCAGCCACCCCAGCGCCTGATAGATAGTCATTCGGGCAATCCGATACAATGGTACATAGGCTCCATAAGAAGTAATTCCTACCATGGTGTTCCATCCCCTTTATTTAGTTCTATTTCCAGGCTCGCGGTAATATGATATGTCAATCCCGAAGCGCTAAAACCAGAGTGTATGTACCGAAATAACTTAGAATTTCCCAGCTCTCGCCTCCTTTCTATTTATATCTAACAGATTTGCCGTACTGTTCCCTCAATACCGTCTTAAGCACCTTCCCCACCGTATTGCGCGGGAGGGAGTCCACAAAATCCACCGACCTGGGCTTCTTGTAGCTTGCCAGATGTTGCTGACAGTACTCTATGACCTCCTGCTCGTCAAGCTGCTTCCCCGCCTTGCACACCACCACTGCTTTGACCGACTCGCCCCATTTCTCATCGAAAACACCGATAACCGCACACTCCAGTATCTTAGGGTGACTGTAAAGGACTTCTTCGATTTCCGCCGGGTAGATGTTCTCACCGCCACTGATAATCATGTCTTTCTTCCTGTCAACAACGTAGACGTATCCCTCTGCGTCACGCCTCACCAGGTCACCGCTGTGGAACCATCCACCCCTCATAGCTTCTGCGGTAGCCTTGGGGTTCTTGTAGTATTCCTTCATCACTGTGGGTCCCCGATAGACCGCCTCGCCTACTTCCCCCACAGGGACTTCATTGTCGTTATCGTCCACTATCCTCATCTCTATGAAGGGCAGTACTCTACCCACCGAGGTTTCACGTCCCTTCGACTCGCTCGATAGAAGCCCCGTAACAATTGGACTCATCTCAGTCTGCCCGAAGAGGTCGACTATATGCGCATTGGGGAAATGTTTCTGTATCAGCCTGCGGGTCTCCGTGGGCAAAATCGCAGCACCTGTGAGCCATACCTGGAGAGAGCTCGTATCATACTTGTCTATATCCGGTAACAGAAAGAGGAAATTCGCCATAGCGGGAATTAGTACGATCGCGTTGATTTTTTCTTCCTGGATTGTACGCATGATGGAAGCTGGGTCGAAGACCTCCTCCGGCAAAACAACTGTTGTGCCACCAAAGAAATTGAACTGGCAGAAACCGAAGGATGCCAGATGGAATATAGGTGGCGCAGCCAATGACTTAAAGTCCCGGAGCTGATGCTTGCCGAAAAGGCCCGGATCAGTATATGTATACCAGCCACCCAGCATCCACATCACGACTTCATTCTTGTGTGTTATTACTGCTCCCTTAGGTCTGCCTGTGGTTCCAGCCGTGTACATTATGAATAGCGGGTCATCTTCATCAATAAGAACCAGGGGTTCATCATAGGGATATTTTGCTATCCATTTTTCATAGTTAAGCATACCTTTCACAGGCTTCTCGGTAATAGAGATGTATTTTCTCACTTGGGGCAAGTCTTTCTGCATATCTTTGACCATCTGCACAAAGGGCTCCCCCACTATGAAAGCCTCTGCATCTGATTGGTGAACCATGTAAGCGAGCTCTTCAGCATGGAGGCGGAAGTTGAGAGGCACTGCTACGCCGCCGATCTTCCCCAGAGCATAATAGGCTTCTAGAAACTGATTGCAGTTAAACGATAGAATTGCGACCTTGGAACCTTTCTCTATGCCAATATCCAGTAGAGCATGAGCCAAACGGTTAATGCGCTCATTAAACTGTTTATAGGTGAGGCGGGTCTTACCATATATAACGGCTTCTTTATTAGGAAACTTATGCACATTGAGGACTATCGTTTTGCCCAGAAGGAGCCTTCTCCCCAGCTCCCCCTCTATCGCCTGCCTGTCCTTTGCTAGCTGCCTGCTTTTCATGCATTCCCCCTACACCTATATTATGCACTCAGCGCCACCACCACTAAGACGCGCACCACGACACCAGCTATATAGAGGCAAGAGCCTCTTTTGGATTTCCTCCCAAAGGAGCTATCCTAAAGAATCGACCCCAATGTTAGTGAGACCCGGGAAACAAAAATGCTGACTCTGCCCGCTCCGAGCTCCCGAATCTTCCACTTCCGACTAAGAATCAACTGGTGTACTTCTCAGCCTCTATGATCCGGTCAGCGATCTCTCTCCTAATCTGTACACCGTTTACGGGTATAAACTGCAGGGCCTTTTCCAACATAGCCGATTGACTATTAAGCGTCTCGCCTGACTCCATTGCCGCAACTAGCTGCCGGGCATAATTTCCGATTCTAAGCATTGCATCGTTTACATAGACCCTCGTCATATCTATCTTAGTTTTTGAATTCTTTTCGCCCACAGACTCGATTGATTTGAGAGCTCTCAATAGGCCGCTTTCCATAGCGTAGACCTCTTGAGCCATGTCGGCCAATAAGCCCAGGACCTCTTG
>CAYHAX010000144.1:0-11409 GCA_964354695.1 uncultured Dehalococcoidia bacterium | reverse complement strand
CCTGCTACAGACGAAAGGTTAATGATGCTCCCGCTTCTCCTCTTCACCATGGTTGGAAGTACCGCCTTGGTGCACAGGAAGGTGCCGCGCAGATTCACTGCCATGATAAGATCCCACCTTTTTATGGGTACATCGAGAACGTTGCCGGGGAAATCTATCCCAGCGTTGTTGACAAGGATATCGATAACTCCAAACTCCTTCAAGGTTCTTTCTGCCAACTCTATAACTTCGTCTTCCTTGGTTACATCAGTTCTTATTGCCAGGGCTTTTCCTCCTAGGGCACGGATAGCATCTGCAGTTTTGCAAATGGTACCGGGAAGAGGACCACCTTCTTGTTCCGTGCGAGCCGCTACAACAACATGGGCACCCTCAGCAGCCAAAGCGATAGCGATAGCCTTGCCAATTCCGCGGCTGGCACCAGTAACGATGGCAACCTTGCCTTCGAGTTTCATCCACGCCTCCTCTGTGCAGCTTCGCGAGCGCATTATACGGTCAATACGGATAGCCGTCAACCTGGGTTTAATTAGGGCTCAGGCTACTTCTGCAGGGTAGTGTTTACCAGACTAGTGCTTTCTAAGGTGGCTTAATGTTTCAAAAAGAGGGAAACCGAGGAAGCTCAGGCTTTTGTGATGGAGATTTTGAGGAAGCGGCGCTTTCCTACCTGAATGACGCTGCCGTCTGGCATATTTACAGTAGTGTTGTCGATTCTCTGACCATTTACCTCTATGGCTCCCTGAGCGAGAAGCCTTTTTAGCTCGCCACGACTCTTGACCAGCACTTTCTCCAATAAAACCGGAGCTATGTCCACGCGATAGAGTCCCTCGCCCACAAAATGCGCGCCGACTGCGCATTCCTCGACCTCCACCGGCGTGCCGCGTTTCTGAAAAACCCCTTCGAAGTGAGACTCAGCTTCTTTAGCAGACTGAGCGCTGTGGAACTGAGATACTATCTCACTGGCGAGGCGCTTTTTGAGCATCATGGGGTTGACCGACTGCACCTCAAGCTGCTGGCGGAAGCCGGTAAGCTCTTTGTCGGGCACGTCGGTGAGCAGCTCGAAGTAGTCCATCATCAGGCTGTCGGGGATGGACATGACTTTGCCGTACATATCGCTGGGCGGGTCTTCAACCCCGACGTAGTTGCCCAGACTCTTGCTCATCTTCTGCTGCCCATCGGTGCCCACCAGCAGGTGCATCAGGAACACCTGCTGCCGCGGCTGCCCTATCATCTGCTGGAGCTCTCTCCCCATGAGGCAGTTGAACCTCTGGTCAGTGCCACCGAACTCGACATCGGCGTTGATAACCACAGAGTCATAAGCCTGAAGCAGGGGATACAATAGCTCGGTTATGGCGATGGGACGCCCTGCGGAATACCTGTTGCTGAAGTCCTCACGCGCCAGAAGTTGAGCCACCGTGAACTTGCTGGTGAGCTTGATAACATCGGCCAGGCTGAATTTGCCGAACCACTCGCTCTGCCAGCGCGTTTCAGTCTTAGCTTTATCCACCACCTTGAAGAACTGCTGCATATAGGTATCGGCGTTGGCGCGCACCTCCTCGGCAGAAAGCATGGGGCGTGTCTGGGACATCCCGCTGGGATCGCCTATCTGGGCGGTCCAGTCGCCCACGATGAGCACCACCTGATGCCCCAGTTCCTGGAACTGGCGCAGCTTTCTCATACCGACTACATGCCCCAGGTGGATATCGGGACGACTGGGGTCGAAACCCATCTTGAGGCGCAGCTTCTTGCCCGCCTCAAGCTGGCGCACCAGCTCTTCCTCGACTATAATCTCGGCGACCCCGCGCTTGAGCAGGGTTGGAGGCAGTTTACCCGACATCTCTCGCTCCTACGAAGGGCTTTTTCAGTATCGCCCTCGCTTTTTCGATGTCCTTCTTGATTTGAGCCACCAGCTCCTCGGGTCCAGCGAACTTCATCTCTGCCCGCAAGTGGTCAACCAGCTCTATGGTGAGCCTTTTACCATAGAGGTCTCCGGAGAAATCGAGCAGATGCACCTCTACAGTGCGTTCGCCTTTGCCGAAGGTCGGCTTGACCCCGATGTTGGTAACCGATTGATAGACCTTATCCCCGACATGAGCCAGCGTAGCATACACGCCATCGTGGGGGAGAGCCTGCTCATGGTCTACCTCTATATTCGCCGTAGGGAAGCCCAGCTCATGCCCCCGCTCCACCCCACCAACCACGGCACCGCTCAGGCTGAAGTACCTCCCCAACAGTTTCGCTGTCGTCTTCAGGTCGCCACGAGCCAGGGATTCCCTGATAGCCGTGCTGCTCACCAGAGAGCCTTCCTCAATGAGAGGCTTCACCACCTCGACTGTGAAATCAAGCTCCGTGCCCAGCGACTGCAAGACGGTGGCAGTCCCCTCCCTGCCCCTACCCAGCGCGAAGTTGGGTCCGATTAGCAGTCCCCTCATCCTGAGATATTTCTTCAGATAGAGAACGAACTCCCTGGCGCTCAGTGCAGCAAGCTCAGTGGTGAAGGTGAGAGGGACGACCAGTTCCACCCCCAGGCTCTTGAGCAGACTGGCTTTCTCTTCCGGAGTAGTCAGACGAGCCAGCCTGGCTTTGTGCGATAACACAGCTTTGGGATTGACATTGAACGTTACCACACCGCTGGCGAGATTTTCCGCGGAGGCGCGCCGGGTCAGGTTACCAATAAGGTGCTGATGACCCAGATGGACACCATCGAAAACCCCGATAGTGAGCAGGGTTTCCTTTTTAGGGCTGAAGCTTGATAGTTCTGATATCAGTTGCACGCTACCTGACTGCAAGTGAAAATTAACAAGTTAGTATTTTAGGGCAAGCGCAGGATTACGTCAAGGAAACTAAGAAGGGAATTCTAAATCCGAGTTTCTAAATTCTAAACAATATCAAATCTCCCAAATGAGGTCGTTTATCAATCCTTTTTCAGCCCCCTGTGTCCCCCAATCTTGAGGGACTTTTAGGTTTGGGGGACACCCCCAAGCCCCTGGCAAAGGGACTTCGTCCCTCTGCACACCCCAGTTAGCAAACGACCTCCCAAATTCAAATTTATCAAACTTATGGGTTACGGGATTTGTGATAAAGAAGGGGTTTCCAAAAGACATACCCAATTGGTACCGCCGAGCCTTCTTCGCAAACCCTGATACTCTGGAGCTCACCCTATAGGATAAGCTTGACATGAGCTTCAGCGCTTGCTAAACTAGCAGAGTGGGGTTTTCTGTCAGCGATGACCCTGCAATGTGCTAAGCTGATAAATAGAGGCGTGTCGGGACTTATTAGTTGAGTATCCGACATAGCCTTTATTCTTGGTAGAACATCACAGGAAGGAGCAAAAAACAGTGGGAGCGATTGAAAAGTTCAGAGAGGTGCTGGCTAACCGACACCAGTATGCCCAGGACTGGAAAAAGAAACACAACGGTAAGGCTATAGGTTGGCTTTGCACCTATGCGCCGGTGGAGATTATGCATGCCTCAGGCATGCTCCCGGTGCGAATCCTGGGCAGCCATGAAGTCCAGGATGTAACAGACCGCTACCTCTTCCCCACAGTTTGCCCGTTCTCCCGCGACGCCCTAGCACAGGGATTGAAGGGCAGATACGACTACCTCGACGGAATCACCCTGGCGCGCACGTGCTCCCATGTCCAAGGCACATACGATAACTGGAAAAACTACATCCCCACTCCCCTCAAGTACTACATATGGATGCCGAACCATATGCAAAGCCCCAGAGCGAAGCCATTAATGGTACAGGAATACAAAGGTTTCATAGAGGCGCTGGATAAATTCACAGGCAAGAAGATAACAGATAAAGACCTGGAGAAATCCATAGAGTTATTCAACACAAACCGCAAGCTGATGAAGCAGGTTTATGAGTTTCGCAAGAAAGAGGCGCCACCCATCACGGGAGCCGAGTGCATGGATATGGTGGTCGCCAGCCAGTTGATGGATGTAACGGAGCACAACAAGCTGCTGGAGGAGTTGCTCAAGGAATTGCCCCACAGGAAGCTCGACCGCACCACAGGGCTGCGGCTGATGATGATCGGCAGCGAGATGGACGACATAGTGTTCGTCAGAATGATGGAGGAGCTAGGCTGCACCATTGTAATAGATGAGCACTGCACGGGAAGCCGCTATTTCTGGGACGAGGTTAAGCCCGACAAAGACCCCGTGGCAGCTATAGCAGCCCGCTACGTTGACCGCTGGGTGTGCCCTGCCGTGAGCGCTGAGTTCAAACCCAGGTTCGAGCGCATCTTGAAACACGCCAAGGATTGGAACATCCAGGGCGCGTTACTATATCAGCAGAAATTCTGCGACCCCCATGAGTTCGATATCCCCCACCTCATCAAGATGTTCAAGGAAAACAATATCCCCACCCTTGTGCTCGAGTTCGACGTAACTATACCCTTCGGTCAGTTCCGCACCAGGATCGAAGCCTTCCTGGAAATGCTCGAGCTAGAATTGGTATAGAGAAGACTCAAATTAATTGGAGGCAAACAGCAATGTCAACCGTCGTGAAATACAAGACCGCACCTCTGAAATGCTGGCAAAAGGGCAAGGAGCTCAGACTCGAGGCTTACAGGGATTTAGCTACAGGACATGAGCAGGGGAAACTCCTGGTCCTGGGCTGCGCCGCAACCCCTTACGGTATGCTGGCGGGGCTGGGTGACTTCGTTTTCCTGGCTGGAGAGCCCTACGGCGCCAGCGTGGCAGCCGACCCGCCCGTATCTATCCCGGCTATGGAAACCTACGAGGCGAAGGGGTATGCCCGCGATATGTGCGGCTATATGCGCAACTTCCTGGGCACCATGTTCCTAAACAAGTACTACTTCACCGGCGGTCCCTTCCCTAAGTTCGACTTCGCCTGGAGCGTCCGCCACTGCCCGGCAGGACATCCCAAGTGGCACCAGATTGTTTCCGAGTACCAGGGCATCCCCATGAACTATATTGATGACGAGACTATGCTGGCAACGGATGGCGACCAGCAGCCGAGAATAGACTATATCGCCGGGCAATATCTGGACAGCATCGAGTGGATGGAGAAGATTACCAAGAGAAAGTTCGATGACGAGAAAGCCATGGAGGCTATGCGCAACTACTTCGTCAACGAAGCCCTATGGGGCGAGATTAATTTGTTAAATGGTTCCATTCCTGCTCCCATAGATATAAAGAGCTTGTTTGCTCTGATGCCCATCTCCATGTTGAGAAGGCACGAAAAGGTTGCTATTGAGTTTCTGACAGAGCTCAGGGATGAATTGAAAGAGCGCATCGCCCTTAAGATCGCTGCTCTCCCCACCGAGAGATACCGCATGTGCATGCTCACGCCACCACCATGGAGCTTCCTCAAGGTGTTCCGCTATGTGGAGGACTTCGGCGTGGTTTTCGTGGGCACGTATGTGTACCTGATTAACTCAGGAGAGGTTAAGTTCCTCTATGATGAAGGCAAGGTGATTCCGGCTACAGTGCCCGAGAAGCGACCTGGCTGGAAAACCATGAACAACAGAGAGGACCTGTGCCGAACTGTAGCAAGGTGGCGGGCTGAGCATCCGTTCCAGTCGCATCTGGAAACAAGGAAGAAAGAGTATGTAATCATGTTCAACCACTGGAAGGCAAACGCATACCTGCTGCTGATAAACCGCGGTTGCGTGCCCATGACCACCAGCATGTATGACTTCCAGCGTGACCTCAATAAGCAGGGTATCCCAACATCGATGTTCGAGGGCAACTTCGCTGACTGCAGAGATATCGATGAGACAGGAGTGCTCGACCGCCTGGAGACCTTCCTTGAAGGACAGGGTATACATAAGATAGTAGACTAAAGAACCAGCAAACCAGTGAGGTGAAATTGAAATGATAACCGCAGGAATCGACATGGGGGCTAAAACAGCAAAAGTTGTTATAGTGAAAGACAACAAGGTCTTGGGCAGCAGCCTAATTCCAACTGGCTTCGACCCCCTGGAGGCGGCTGAGAAAGCCATGGATGAGGCAGCCAAAAACGCCGGCATCTCGCGGAAAGACATCGGGAAAGTCTTCGCCACAGGAGCCGGCAGGAAGACCATTACCTTCGCCAACCACAGCGTCACCGAGGTAACCGCTGACGCAAAGGGAACGCATTACCTCATACCATCAGCGAGAACCGTCATAGACATCGGCGCTGAGGAAGCCCGCGGGATAAGCTCCGATGCCAGCGGCAAAGTACTAGACTTCGCCAAAAACGACAAGTGTGCTGCAGGCGCAGGCGCTTTCGTGGAGAGCATGTGCAGGGCTTTAGAAGTGACTGTGCCTGTAATGATTGAGATATCACACAAATCGACCAAGGAAGCGCCGATAAACGCAACCTGCGCGGTCTTCGCTGAATCTGAGGTGGTATCGCTAATCCACTCCAAGATTGAGAAAGCCGATATCGCTAATGCAGTACACGATGCTATTGCCTCAAGAGTATCCTCGATGGTGCGCAGAATACCTATAGAAAAGGACGTAGTTCTAATCGGCGGCGTTGCTAACAATGGTGCCATCGTCGCAGCTATGAAGAAGCACCTCGGGGTCGAGATAAAGGTCCCGGAGAAACCTGATTTTGTTGGCGCTCTGGGTGCCGCTCTTTTAGCAGCAGCCTAGATTTAGGAAGGGAGAGCGAAATGACAACTGAGTTCTATAGATGGACGGAAAACACCTGGAAATCACCTGATATAGACTGGCGCAAGGCGGGGACGCTGGTCGCCGGCATCGACGTCGGCTCAGTGAGCTCCCAGGCAGTTATACTTGCCGATGACAAGATATTCGCCTTCTGCAACACCCGCACTGGCTCTAACAGCCCGGACAGCGCCCACAAAGCCCTGGGCATATCCCTGAACGGCACTGACATAAAGCCAGAAGATATTCAGTTCGTAGTGGGAACCGGCTACGGTAGAGTAAATATCCCCATGGCTAAGAAGGCAATAACTGAGATCGCCTGCCATGCCAGAGGCGCTAACTACATGGGTGGTCCCTTAGTTAAAACCATTCTAGACATGGGTGGACAGGACTTAAAGGGAATACACTGCGACGAGAGGGGCAAGGTTACCCAATTCCTGATGAACGATAAGTGCGCTGCGGGCACAGGGCGAGGCATGGAAGTCATGGCTGAACTCTTACAGGTTCCTATCGTAGATGTGGGCAAGATGTCTCTAGATGTGAAAGAAGAGCCTGAGCCTGTAAGCAGCACCTGCGTCATATTTGCGAAATCAGAGGCTATCGGACTCCTGCGCAGCGGCTGGACCAAGAACATGGTTCTCGCCGCTTACTGCGCCGCCATGGCTCACAGGGTAGTCGGCTTGCTCGAGCGTGTCGGAATCGAGAAGGAGTTCGTAATCACAGGCGGCATAGCCAAGAACATCGGCGTCGTCAGCAGAATAGAGAAAGAACTCAGCATCAAAACAATGCCACTTAAGCCAGACCCACAGATTGCTGGCGGTCTGGGCGCTGCCCTCTTCGCCAGAGACCTGCTTTTGAAGTCCAGAAAGGCAGCCTGATGGGAGCAAAATGTTCAGTTGGCTTTTAAAACGACTAGCGGTGATGCCCGGCTATATCGCCAACTACGGGTATACTGATGGCTCAGGCGACTGGTACATAATTGTAGATAGTGACAAATGCGACGGCTGCGGTAAATGTGTGGAGGCATGTCCCAAGAACGTCCTGGAAGTGATAACTGACGACTATGACGATAAGGTTGTGGCGATAAGAAAAGAACACCGCAAGAACATCAAATACGTCTGCGCTCCCTGCAAGCCGACCAGTGGACCCAGAGATGTAAGATGCCAGAAAGCATGCTCTACCGGAGCCATTACACATTCCTGGTGATGCCTGTAGGCTACAAGAATAATTGACAAGCAGAGACCGCTGGTGTAAAGTCAAGAAGCTATGCCGGGAATGGGATGCGCTGGCGGGTAATGTATAGAGGACACTTAGGGCCACGTTGACTGAGGCGTGGCTCTTTGATTTAATATCTGTGACTACTGTTCCGACAAAGGAGTTTCAAGGTTGCTGAAGGACATTGACCCAAAGGTTGCTGCCGCTATCGCGCAAGATGAGCTGAGACAGCGGGTAACTATAAACTTAATTGCCTCCGAGAACTATGCCTCGCGAGCAGTGCTTGAGGCGCAGGGCTCCATGCTCACAAATAAGTACGCCGAGGGCTACCCGGGGAAGCGTTATTACGGAGGCTGCCAGAATGTTGACCTGGTCGAGGAATTGGCAATAGAGAGAGCAAAGAAGCTTTACAATGCCGAACACGCCAATGTGCAACCGCATAGCGGAGCGCAGGCAAATATGGCAGCCTATTTCACTCTACTGGAAGAGAAGGATAAAGTGCTTGCGATGAGCCTGGCTCACGGGGGTCACCTCACCCATGGCAGCAGGGTCAACTTTTCCGGCAGGTTCTTCAACTTCATTACCTACGGAGTAAGCAGAGAAACTGAGACAATAGACTACGACCATGTGGAAAAACTGGCTCTGGAACATAAGCCCAAGCTCATAGTTGCGGGCGCAAGCGCTTATCCCAGGATAATAGATTTCGCAAGGTTCCGTCAAATAGCTGACAGAGTGAATGCAAAACTCGTTGTTGATATGGCTCACCTGGCAGGATTGGTCGCTGCCGGCGTACATCCTTCACCTGTTCCCTTCTCAGAAATAGTCACCGCCACCACTCACAAGACCTTGAGAGGACCCCGGGGAGGGATTATCCTTTGCCAGGGAAAATGGGCTTCGGCAGTAGATAGCAACGTCTTCCCCGGCATGCAAGGGGGACCTCTCATGCATATAGTAGCCGCGAAAGCGGTGGCTTTGCATGAGGCAATGCAACCCTCGTTCGCTTCATATCAGCGGAAAGTTCTCCAGAACGCAAGGATACTGGCGGATGAGCTTAAGAGCCAGGGGCTACGCCTCATTTCAGGCGGGACAGACACCCATCTCATACTTGTCGACCTGTCACCGATAGGCATAACAGGCAGAACAGCCGAACAAGCACTTGACACCGTAGGAATAACCGTAAACAAAAATACCATTCCCTTCGACCCCCGTCCGCCTCAAATCGCCAGCGGAATCAGATTGGGCACCCCCGCGGTAACCAGCCGCGGTTTTGGGGAAAAGGAGATGGTACACATTGGCAATCTTATTGGCAAAGTGCTCTCAAACCTGGGCAACGAAAAGGTTTACAGCGAAGCTCGCCAGAAGGTGACTGAGATAGTCGACAAATTCCCTGTACCTGGAATAGACTAACAGCTTGCCGTCAGTGGCTCTACATGGTATAATTAGCCAATCTTGGCTTAGAAATAGGTTTTAAATTTAAGGAGTGGGCACTTGCGCGACTATGAGCTTATCGTGATATTCAATCCCGAGATCCCCGAAGAGGAAATGCCAGCCGACATAGATAAGATTAGCGAGTTCATAACCGCCAGAGGAGGCAGCATAACCGAGGTCAAACGCTGGGGTAAACGGAAGTTAGCATATCCTATAAAGCGTCGCAGAGAAGGAAACTATGTGTTAACACTTGCCAAGATTGCCCCCGAGAAGACAGCGGAACTAGAGGCTAATTTGCGAATCTCAGAGAAGATCCTGCGCCATATGCTGGTTAGAGTGGGCGATTAAAGCCAGGGGGGAAGGAGTTCTAAGATGGTGGGGTTGAATAAGGTCATAATCATCGGAAATGTGGGGACTGATCCTGAGATGCGCTTCACTCCTAATGGTAACCCTGTAACTTCGTTTCGCGTAGCTACAAGTCGAACGTACAATGCCCCTGATGGCGAACGGAAGCAGGAGACAGAGTGGTTCGACGTAGTAACATGGAACAGGTTAGCAGAGAACTGCAACCAGTTTTTAACCAAAGGGCAACGTGCCTACATAGAGGGCAGATTGAGAACCCGCTCCTGGGAAGGACAGGACGGGCAAAAGCACTGGCGTACTGAAATAATCGCCAACAGGGTTCTCTTCCTTGACCGGCGCCCAGCGGGTACGCTTCCTGAAGGAGGAACTGAGGCTGGCCCCGAAGAAGACCTGGAACCAAGTGACATTCCTTTCTAACAACTAGCTAGAAAAACAAAATTCAAAGCAAGAGAGTTCTAACAAAATGCCAAGACCGACAGGCTCTACAACAAAGGATAGGGAACAACGAGGCAGAGGCAAAGGCAGATACATTCCCAAGAGAAAGGTTTGCTCTTTCTGCGCAGGCAAAGCATCTGCCATTGACTACAAGGATGCGCCCTCTTTGCGCCGCTACATTTCGGACCGGGGTAGAATAGAGCCCAGGCGAAGAACAGGCGTCTGCGCCAAACACCAGCGTACTCTGTGTGTCGCTCTTAAGCGAGCTCGGCATATCGCCCTGCTACCTTACACTTCAGAGCACATCCACCAGAGCGGGAGCTTCAGCCCCAGAGACAGAGAGCAACACTCCGGTTGACCGCTGTCTGGTAGAACCACAGTTAGATAGACTAACCCTGTAGCGGGGACTATGTCTTGAGCAGAAAACTTAAGCCCCAACCCAAACTATCGGTTGCCAAGCGCCAACCTCCCCGATGGCAACACGAGCGCAATTTAGTTCTTATTGTCTGGATTGTCATCTCCTTAGCCATCGCTATAGTTCTGGGACTGGTTGGCTACTGGAGCTACGACACCTATGTAGCTGCATGGCATAAGCCAGTAGCAAAGATACATAAAACCGTCCTTGGCAATGAGACTGTTTTAGGCAACAGAACCGTCCTCGGCGATGAAACCATCGTAAAGATGGACTATTACGTCAAAATGCTGCGGCTTCAAATTATTAGCTCGGGGCAAACAACCGTTGACACAACCACACTTCCCTACAAGACTCTGCGAGACATCGAGGATAACGAACTTATCAGAAGAGCAACTTCAGAGCTGGGTATACAGGTCACCCAACAGGAGATATCCGATGAAATCAACAGCTATCTCACCGCTGCGGTCTCAGATGAGGGCAATTCCACCCAGGACTTAGCCGAACTATATGAGAAATGGCTCGACCTGATCCGCCTCACTGATGCCGAGTATCGAGGGGTCGTGGAATCAAACCTGCTTCGCGAAAAGCTGGCAGACTATCTCAAAGAGCAACAGCCTGAAACGACAAAACAAGTGCACCTTCATGCAATCCTGGTTGAAACCGAGGAGAAAGCATTAGAAGTCATAGAACGGGCAGGTAATGGAGAGGACTTTACCGCTCTCGCCACCGAGCTCTCTATAGACGAAGAATCGAAGAAAAATGGAGGCGACCTCGGCTGGGTTCCCAAGGGCATCCTCATTACAGAACTTGATAACGCCGCCTTCAAAATGGGGGTGGGCGAATTGAGCGAGCCTATAATGACTTCTAAGGGCTATTACATTATCACATTATCGGAGATAGATGAAAACAGACCGCTGGATGACGCTTACAGGG
>CAYHAX010000143.1:0-6360 GCA_964354695.1 uncultured Dehalococcoidia bacterium | reverse complement strand
CGCAGCCAAGGGAGAGCCAGTCAATCTGGAGACCATCGAGGACATAATAGCCGCCATAGACACCCCCATCGAGGTAGGTGGCGGCATTAGAAGCCTGGAGACTATCAAACAACTCCTCGACTCCAGGGTGGGGCGGGTAATACTGGGCACGGTGGCAGTGGAGAAGCCGGAATTGGTTAGAGAGGCTTGCCGGAGGTTCGACGAGCAGATTATCGTGAGCATAGATGCCAAAGACCGCCTGGTGGCTACTCGGGGCTGGCTTCAGAAGTCTCAGGTCACAGCCAGCGAGCTGGCGAACAGGATGGCTGACCTCGGCGTGAAGCGTTTCATCTACACCGACATCAGCCGCGACGGCACGCTCACCAGCCCCAACTTCGAAGCTATTGAGGAGTTCCTGGAGCAAGTTTGCGTTCCCATCATCGCCGCCGGCGGCATCAGCTCGGTGTACCATCTAACCAGGCTCGCCGAGCTAGGGGTCGAAGGCGCTATAGTTGGCAAAGCGATATACACCGGCGATATAATACTAGCCGACGCCATCAAAGCTGTAAAAAAACTCAAACCCACCTGTTAACATCCCCCTTTCTTAAAGGGGGCTAGGGGGATTAGCGCCCCCACTTTGCACTTTGCATTTTGCATTCTGCAATTTACACTTCCAGTCTATGTCCCCCAATACTTGGGGGGTTAGGGGGTTGAAATGCTCAAATTCGACGACAAAGGATTAATTCCAGCCATAGCCCAGGATGACAAGACCGGCGAGGTGCTCATGGTGGCTTTCATGAACCGTGAGGCTCTGGAGAAGACAGTCTCCACAGGAAAGGCATGGTTCTACAGCCGAAGCAGGAAAGTACTGTGGAACAAAGGGGCAACCTCTGGCAATTTCCTGAACGTGAAGAGGATACTTATAGACTGCGACGAGGACACGCTTCTGCTACTGTGCGACCCCGCTGGACCCACCTGCCACACCGGAAACAGGACCTGCTTCTTCCGCGAGCTGGACAGGGATCTCACTATCAAGGACACGCTTCAGCGCTGAGATAGCCACCTCTATCTGCTGGTCATCGGGCTGGCGAGTAGTCATCGCCTGAAGAGCCAGCCCCGGCGTCAGGATAGCGTGCACCACCCTGTTCTCCACATGAGCAGCCCCGAACTTTATCATCTCATAGCTTACCGCAGCGATTACAGGGAGAAGAGCGATGCGCTCCACGTACCTCAGCCACAGCGGAGGACGCCCCAGGAAAGCGAAGGCGAAGATGGCAAGCACCATCACAATGAGAATGAAGTTAGTGCCGCAGCGGGAATGGGCTGTGCTGTACCTCCGAACCTGCTCCACCTCGAGAAGCTGTCCAGCTTCATAAGCATTTATCGTCTTATGCTCCGCCCCATGATAGGCGAACACTCGACGAATATCGGGCATCAGCGATATAGACCCCAGATAAATGATGAATATAACGAGGCGGATAACCCCGTCTATAACATTGCTCACCGTGGAAGAAACATAGGGGTCTAGAAAATGGGTTGCCACCAGCGGCAGGACGAGGAACAGCGCCAACGCCAGAACAAAGCCCAGCGCCACGCTGCCCCAGAGCAGCCAGGGACTGATCTTCTCCTCCTCACCCAGCGCCATCGAGGCTGAGTAAAAGAGCGTCTTTATCCCCAGCACCAGCGTCTCCACCAGTACAACGATGCCCCGCGCTAAGGGAATATCCCTCACCCTCCCCATCGACCAACCGCTCAAAGGCTCATCGTGCGTGGTGATTTCACCGCTGGGCAAACGGACGGCAGTCGCCACGCTCTTGCGACCGCGCATCATCACCCCTTCGATAACCGCCTGCCCGCCGTAGTAAAATTTCTTGCTCAAAGTCCCCCTAAACAAAAGGGGCGCCCGCCAATGGCAGACGCCCCAGCTTAATTGCTTACCATTCGCTACGATTATTCCTCAGCCTTTTTCTCTTCCTTTGCTTCCACTGCTTCTTTAGCTGCCTTCACCTTATATCTGCGCTTGAAGCGCTCCACCTGCCCAGCAGTATCCACAATCCTGCGCCCGCCGCCGCTATAGAAGGGGTGGCACTTGTTGCAGAGCTCTATCTTCATAACCGGTCTTGTAGCACGAGTTACAAAGGTGTTGCCGCAGGCACAGATAACCTTCGCCTCTTTATAGTCAGGATGAATCTTGGGTTTCATTAAGCCTTCACTCCTTCGGCAGCTAGAACGCTCACCTTCCCCCTGTCCTTCGAGGCTGGCGCGTACTTCACAACGCCATCCACGAGAGCGAACAGAGTATGGTCCCTCCCTATCCCCACGTTGATTCCCTTATGAATTCGCGTGCCCCGCTGTCTCACCAATATAGTTCCAGCCTGCACGAATTGACCATCGTAGCGCTTCACACCCAGCATCTTGGGCTGGCTATCGCGCCCCAGTCTGGTGCTGCCACCACCCTTCTTATGGGCCATTTCCTCTCAGTCTCCTTCCCTCAGCCGACAACTATCTCTTTGATAGCGAGCTTGGTGTAAGGCTGGCGATGTCCCCTCTTCCTGCGGTATCTCACCTTCGCCTTAAACTTATAAACGATAATTTTATCCTTCTTGCCCTCGCCCACCACAGAAGCAATAACCTTCGCCCCCTCGATAGTGGGCTTGCCCACAGTGACCTTATCGCCATCGGCAATGAGATAAACTCTGTCCAACTCAACAGTCTCACCACCCGCAGGCAGCTTCTCCACCTCGATGGTCTGCCCCGGCGAGACCTTATACTGCTTCCCACCAGTCTCAACTACAGCGTAAATCATCGTCCTCCCCAAATTAGCGTACTCGATTATATTACCAATTCCTATGCAAGCTGTCAAGCCAAACTCGATACCCTTGACACAGCACCCTTCTTTGTCTACACTTGCGCTAATGCCTTGAGGAGCCTGGTTCAATGAAGTGCCCTGTATGCAAAAACCTCATGATTGTGGTCGAGCACGAGAAGATTGAGCTTGACTACTGCGTCAACTGCTCCGGTGTCTGGTTCGACTCCGGCGAGTTGGAGCTATTCCTGGAGACCTTCAAGCTGGATAAAGTCGGGCTGTCTCCAGCCGCCGTCTCCTCTTCACCGGAAGCTAAGACATCCGAGAAAAAGCGCAAGTGCCCCATCTGCGGCAAAAAAATGAGGAAAGCTGCCATAGGCGAAGAGCCCAAGGTGCTCATAGATGCCTGCAACAAAGGCGACGGACTCTGGTTCGACGGCGGAGAGGTGGAGCAGTTGATAAAACAGCTTGCAGGTAAATCACCCCAGACAGCAAGCTCTCAGGGACGCATAGTCAACTTCATGGGCAAAGTGTTCACGGTCTTGAAATAAACAGGTCGAGTATCAAACCTGTTCAGGAGGTGTTTCATGATAGCAGTCTATGTCATAGCCGGAATCATAGTAGTCCTCTGCATCTTCTTCATCTTTGCCTACAACGGACTGGTGAGGCTGCGCAACCAGGTGAAGAACGCCTGGGCGCAGATTGATGTCCAGCTCAAGCGAAGGCATGACCTCATCCCCAACCTGGTAGAGACAGTTAAGGGCTATATGAAGTTCGAGCGCGACACGCTGGAAGCTGTAACCAAAGCCCGCACCACCGCTCAGCAGGCGATAGGCTCCGGCGTCGGTGCCCAGGCTAAAGCCGAGGGTGAACTCAGCAGTGCCCTGACTAGGTTGTTAGCTGTGGTAGAGAACTACCCGGACCTCAAAGCTAATAAGAGCTTCCTCGACCTTCAGGAGCAATTGACCTCTACCGAGAACAAGATAAGCTTCTCCCGACAGTTCTTTAACGATTCGGTATTGAGCTACAATAACCAGACCCAGATGTTCCCCTCCAATATTGTGGCAGGAATGACCGGCTTCAAGCAGAGCGAGTTCTTCGAGGTCAAGGCAGAAGCTGAGAGGGAAGCACCCAAGGTTAGCTTCGAACAGCCCAAAACCTAGCTATGTGGGAACAGATAAGGTCTAACCGGACAAGATCGGTGATACTGGTAGCAGCCATGGGCATATTGCTGCTCCTGGTGGGCTATGCCCTGGGGCTTGCCTTCGGCAGCGGCATCGCCGGACTGGTCATCGCCCTTGTTGTATGGTTCTTTATGAACCTCATCGCCTACTTCCAGGGAGACTCCATCCTGCTGGCTATGTCCAGGGCAATAAAGATAGGTCCCGACGACCACCCCCGCCTCTACAATGTGGTCGAGGAGATGAAGATAGCCTCAGGACTGGAGAAGATTCCTGACGTCTATATCATAGACGACCCGGCGCTGAACGCCTTCGCCACAGGACGCGACCCTAAGAAAGCCTCAGTCGCTATCACCTCGGGTCTGATGGAGAAGCTGAACCGCGATGAGCTTCAAGGCGTCATAGGGCACGAGGTCTCCCACATAAAAAACCGCGATGTGCTGCTGATGACGATGTGCAGCATCCTTCTGGGAACCATCGTCATCCTCGCCTGGTACGGCTCGCGCGCCCTTCTCTTCAGCGGTGGTAACACAAGGCGGTCGTCCAAAGGCGGCGGACAGGCTCAGTTGATAATATTCGCCGTAGCCATCATCCTGATGATACTAGCGCCCATCTTCGCCCAGCTCATCTACTTCGCTATTTCCCGGAAAAGGGAATACCTGGCAGATGCTAGCTCAGCACAGTACACCAGATACCCCGAAGGACTTGCCTCAGCGCTCGATAAAATCGGCGCTTCAACCTACCAGTTGAAAACAGCCAACCAGGCAACAGCCCCCATGTATATCTCCAACCCCTTCCGTAAACGCAGCGGAGCGCCCACCGAACTCACCAGCACCCACCCACCCGTTCAGGAGAGGATACGCATCCTCCGTGCGATGGCAGGCGCTTCCTATGCAGACTACGAGAGGGCTTACCTGCAATCACACAAAGCTGGCGGCAGGGTTATGCCAGCCTCAGCCCTAACTGCCGGCGCTGTAGGACTGAGGTCAGCACAATCGGAAGCAGCAGTCGGAGCACCCGAGCCGAGCAGACTGGAGCGGACACGCGAGGTAGGAGATCTACTCTGGCAGAAGAGCGGCTACAGGATTATAGACTGCGGCTGCGGCACCAGATTGAAGGTGCCCGCCAACCTCGGCAGGGTTTCCGTCAAGTGCCCGCACTGCGGCAAAACCCACAACATCTAAAGCAAATGCTAATATACTGAAAGAGCGGGAGAATCGCCCGCTCTTTCTTCTTTTCCCTGGTGTAAAGCGAGGCTCCGATGGCTGCGTATGATATCGTGCATGTGGCAATAGCTCCGCCGCCTGCGCTCGAGGCAAATCTCATAGAAAGGGTGGCAGCCATTGTCAACAAGAACTCCTATGAGACACGCCTTCTCCTGACCGGGGCGATTCCCAGAATCATAGCTCACTACCCTGGCATGCAGACTGCAGAATCGGTAGCCCAAAGTCTAAGAGACATAGGACTTACGACGATTGTACTCAGAGATTCGGAGCTGCGCAAACCTTCACAAATCTTCAAGGCGCTTACCCTGGAGTTCGGTGAGCAGGAGATTTTATTCCGGGACAGGATGGGGCATGAGAGCAGAGTAGCAGCAACCGATGCATTCCTGATTTTAGTGGGAAAGATGCGAACCTATGTAGAAGGAGATATGACAAAGACCGAGATGAAATTAAATTGGGGCGCAACGCTTCTGACGGGCGGAATTCCTATCTGGCGCAGGGTCACTCAGAAAACCAGCGACAGTGCTGTCCAAACCGAATTATTTGCCAGGCTCTACGACCAGAAATCCCCAGAATTCAGCGTGGAACTCCTCCAGCATCACATGAACTATTCGTTTCTGGGAGCAAAAAAGGCGCCCTCTTCCCTTGTGAATTTCAATGCCGTAGTCGCAAGACTCCGTGAGGTATTCCCCCAGGCGATTTTCGACGACAGGTTGGCAAAACCCTCCAGGGCAGAGGATGCGGAGACCGATTGCAAGCTGCTATACTTTAGTCATCTGGCCATGAAATGAATCAGATGCTACAATTAAGGCACCTATGACCAAGGGTAAATCAGCCCTCAAAATAAAGAAGCTGCGCCCGAACGCCAAACTCCCCCAACGAGCCACACCGGGCTCCACAGGGCTGGACGTCTTCGCCTGCATAGATGGTGAAGGCGTAGTTAAACTCGAGGGAACAAAGCCCAAACTCATCCCCACCGGCATCGCCATCGAGGTGCCCCCGGGATACGACGTCCAGATACGCCCCAGATCAGGATTGTCAGCTAAAGGCGTAGGGGTAACCTTCGGCACCATAGACAGCGACTACCGTGGCGAGATACTGGTCACAATGTACCTCTTCGACCCCGATGCCACCTTCGATATAAAGCACGGCGACAGAATAGCCCAGATGG
>CAYHAX010000142.1:0-1817 GCA_964354695.1 uncultured Dehalococcoidia bacterium | reverse complement strand
TGCTTCACCAGACCGTCATCGGACTGGAGTCGAAAAAGCAGCTCGAGAAGATAGGTGTCTACCCTGACATCATCGTGGGCTGCATCGGCGGAGGCTCGAACTTCGCTGGCATGTTCCTGCCCTTCGTCAAGGACAAGATTGAAAAGAAGAAGCCAAAGACGCAAATCATCTGCGTCGAGCCCACGGCCTGTCCTACCGTCACCAAAGGCTTATATGCCTGGGACTTCGGCGATGTAGCTGGAATGGCGCCGATTTGTCTGATGTACACCCTGGGGCACTCCTTCGTGCCTCCTCCGGTACATGCAGGCGGTCTGCGCTATCACGGCATGGCGCCCATAATAAGCCATCTGCACAAGCTGGGATTTATTGAGGCTCGTGCTGTGAACCAGATACCCACCTTCCAGGCAGCGGTGCAATTCGCCAAGGCAGAGGGCATCATCCCGGCGCCAGAGCCAGCGCACGCCATCAAGGTAGTGATAGATGAGGCTCTCAAGTGCAAGGAGTCCGGGCAGAAGAAGAACATCCTGCTCGCCCTGAGCGGACACGGACACTTCGACCTGGGCGCTTACGAAAAATTCCTCAGCGGGCAGCTTGAGGATTACGATTACCCCAAGGAGAAGGTCGAGGAAGCGCTCAAGCAACTGCCCAAAGTGCCAGCTTAAGAGCTAAATCAGAACTCTGGATAGGCTTCTTAGGGGCGTCTGCCAGTGGCGGACGCCCCTAAGCTTGTGTTGACCGTTCGCCCTGAGCCTGTCTAAGGGCGAGCCTGCTGATTGCTGACCGCTGAAGGCTGAAAGCTCCCCTTCTTGCCATTGCGCGCAGGGGTCAATCGGTGATAATATAAACACTGGTTTAGGATACCTGATATGGCAAGCAAAGAGGAGACTGGCTTAATGGAACTGGTTGACAAGATGCTCGGCGGCGCCGAGC
Organism: uncultured Dehalococcoidia bacterium; assembly: GCA_964354695.1. Lineage (GTDB taxonomy): Bacteria > Chloroflexota > Dehalococcoidia > SZUA-161 > SZUA-161 > CAYHAX01. The sequence continues at coordinate 887 of CAYHAX010000142.1, read as the reverse complement.
AACCTTTATCGCGCCTTATCTCGTTCGTAGAAATGGATGCCCCCGAAGTCCCACAGATTATGAAAAGCATACTCCCCCGCACAGGCAAGGCTTACTCCATAGGCATCACAGGTCCCCCCGGAAGCGGAAAAAGCACGCTGGTGGACAAGCTGACAGCCATAGCCAGAGGGAGAGGGCTATCGATTGGAATAATTGCAGTCGACCCCAGCAGCCCCTTCTCCGGAGGAGCCGTGCTCGGAGACCGCATCAGGATGCAGCAGCACTATCTGGACGAGAAGGTCTTCATCCGCAGCATGGCAACCCGCGGCTGTTCGGGCGGGCTTCCCCGAGCAGCCCAGGGCGTGATTAAACTGCTGGATGCCTTCGGCAAAGACCTCATCATAGTAGAGACCGTCGGCGTGGGGCAAACCGAGCTTGACGTCATGAAAACCGTAGATACCACCGTGGTGGTACTCTATCCCGGTGGCGGAGACGCCATACAGACCATGAAAGCTGGGCTCATGGAGATAGCCAACATCTTCGTGGTCAACAAAGCCGACCGCCCCGGCGCAGACCAGCTGGTCGTCGAGCTTGAGTCCATGCTCTCCCTGACCCCTAAGAACTCCTACTGGCAGGTGCCGGTTTTGACCGCACAGGCTGTCAACAACATGGGTATCGAGGAGCTATACCAGGCGATTGAAAAGCATCGCAGCGTACTTGCCTCCACAGGCAAGCTCTCGCAGCAACGTCAGAAGCAGCGCAGAGAGGAACTGCTCCACGCAATCGAGCGAGGTGTCAGCGAGCGGCTCTCCAAGCTGATGCAAAAGGACGAGAACCTGATAGCGCTCTCAGAGAAGGTGGAGAAAGGCGAGATCGACCCCTATTCCGCAGCCAGGGATATACTCGGC
>CAYHAX010000141.1:0-6276 GCA_964354695.1 uncultured Dehalococcoidia bacterium | reverse complement strand
AATGGTGAACTCAGGGCAGTTCAACGGCTTGCCCGGCGAGCAGGGCAAGGAGGCTATCTCCGATTTCATGGAGGAGAAAGGCTACGGCAGGCGCACCACGAGCTACCGCCTTCGCGACTGGCTCATCTCGCGCCAGAGGTACTGGGGAGCGCCAATCCCTATCGTCTATTGCTCCAAGTGCGGCATTGTCCCTGTACCCGATAAAGACCTGCCAGTGCTGCTCCCCGAGGACGCTGAGTTCAAACCCACGGGCGAATCGCCGCTGAGGTACTGCGCCTCTTTCGTAAATACCATATGCCCGAAGTGCGGCAGCCCTGCCCAGCGCGAGACCGATACCATGGACACCTTCATGTGTTCCAACTGGTACTTTCTGCGCTATACCAGCCCGGGGTACGACAATGGACCCTTCGACCCCAAGCGGTTGGCGTATTGGATGCCTGTTGACCAGTATACAGGTGGTGCAGAACATGCCACCATGCACCTGTTCTATGCTCGCTTCTTCAATAAGGCGATTCGAGATATGGGGCTGGTTAAATTCGATGAGCCGTTCACCCGCCTGTTCAATCAGGGCACTGTGGTCTCCGGCGGGGCGAAGATGAGCAAGTCGAGGGGCAATGTAGTAACACCGGATGACTATGTAGGCAAGATGGGCGCTGATACAGTGCGGGCTTATCTCATGTTTGTTGGACCTTGGGACCTAGGCGGTGGTTGGGATGACAGCGGCATTAGCGGGATATGGCGCTGGCTCAACCGCGTCTGGAATCTGGTTCTGGAGGAGCAGAAGGGCGAAGGGTTGCCTCCGATGGATAAGGCGACAGAGGACGAGCTGCAGCGCCGTACTCACAAGGTGATCAGGAAGTGCTCTATGGATTTGGAGAAGTTCCATTTCAATACCATGATTGCCGCACTCATGGAGTTCACCAACTACCTCGCCAGGTTGAAAGAGGAGCGTTCGGTTGACCATCCTGCGTGGCGAGAGACAATCAAAACCCTGTTCCTGCTTCTCGCCCCCTCAGTTCCACATATAGCTGAGGAGCTGTGGGAGCGTACAGGCAATGCTTACAGCATCCATAATCAGAAGTTGCCCTCGTGGGAGGAGAAGCTGGTGGCCGAGGAGCAGATTACTCTGGTGATTCAGGTTAACGGCAAGCTCCGTGACAAGGTGACGGTGCCCGTTACCATAAGTGAGGCTGAAGCCCGAGAATTGGCTTTGACCCGAGAGCGGGTGCGGGCGCATACGGATGGCAAAAAGGTAAAGGATGTAATCTATGTTCCTGGGCGACTGGTGAACATAGTTGTTTAAACTTGAAATAAGGTAGATAATTTATTTTGGGGGACAAAACCCATGAAGAAAGAGATTCGCGTTCACGCGCGAGCAGGACAGGGCGCAATCACTACAGCTACAATCCTGGCTAATGCAGCCTTCGAGGACGGGAAATATGCCCTCTCGTTTCCTACCTTTGGGGCGGCGCGCATGGGGGCACCCATGAACGCATTTGTGCGTATCGGTGATACCCCCATCCGTGTGCGCAGCCAGATTTACAAACCAGACTATGTACTGGTGCAGGACCCCACTCTGATGAGGGGCTACGATGTTGTAGCCGGGCTGAATCCCCAAGGGCTTGCTGTGATAAACACGAGCAAAAAGCCATCAGAGCTTAACCTGAAGACTCAGGCTAAGGTCGTTACGGTGAACGCTTCCAAGATAGCCAAGGAGGTTATGGGACGCGCCGATAGGGTTAACACCGCCCTGATTGGCGCCTTTATAGCGGTCACTGGTGAGTTGAGCCTTGAGGCGCTGGAGAGGGCGATTAAATCCCGTTTCTCAGGAAAGGCTGCCGAGAGCAACTGGAAAGCGCTCCTTGCAGCTTACAATGAGGTCAAGAACAGGGGGAATGGCAAATGAAGATTACATTGGGAACGGTAACCCGTCCTGGGGGAAGCCGTGCAAATAAAACCGGGGCCTGGCGCACGGCAGGCAAGCCGCGCTTTCTACATCAAAAGTGCATTGCCTGCGACCTCTGCGCCTTAAGCTGCCCCGAGGGATGCGTCTTCGGTACCGGGCAGAGAACCTACTACGCTAACGAGGACTTCTGCAAAGGCTGTGGCATCTGCACTAGCGTTTGCCCGGTTCGTGACATTGAAATGATTCCGGAGGCTGGTGACGATGCTTAAAGGAAGAATGATACAGGGTTGCCGCGCTATAGCTGAGACTGTAACCCTCTGCCGTCCCAAGGTTATCTCAGCTTACCCGATAACACCCCAGACGCTAATTGTCGAGGAGTTAGCCACGATAGTAGCAGATGGCGGGCTGGATACGGAGTTCATCAATGTGGAGGGCGAGCATTCGGCTGCGTCTTTAGTCCTGGGTGCCTGTGCCACTGGCGTTCGTGTCTTTACCGCCACCTCTTCTCAGGGGCTGCTGCTCATGGGCGAAGTGGTCTTCAATATAGCTGGCATGAGGCTGCCCGTGGTGATGGTCAACGCCAATCGCTCTGTTTCCGCCCCGCTGAATATCTGGACCGACCAGCAGGACTCGATGATAATGAGGGACAGCGGCTGGCTTCAGTTCTATGCCGAGAACAATCAAGAGGCTTGCGACCTCATTCTGCAGGCTTATCGAATAGCAGAAGACCACAGGGTAATGCTGCCGGTGATGGTCTGCGTGGATGGCTTTGTGCTGCCTCACGCCTTCGAGGTGGTAGACCTTCCCAGCCAGCAGGAAGTGGATGCCTTCCTGCCTCCGTATAAACCGATATATATGCTTGACACCGACAATCCGCTTACGATGGGTGCCTATGCCGAGCCTGACAAATACATGGAGGCTCGATACATGATTCAGCACGCCATGGAGGCATCCATCCCCATAGTTGAGGAGGTAGCTGCTGAGTTTAAGCGCAGATTCGGTCGCGCCTCTGGCGGGCTTTTCGATAAGTACAAGGTGGATGATGCCTCGACTGTGGTGATAGCCATGGGTTCTATGGCTGGAACGATAAAGGATATTGTGGATGAGCTCAGAGCTAAAGGACAAAAGATTGGAGAGCTACGGCTCATAACCTATCGCCCCTTACCCAAGGAAGCTCTGTATGAGACGCTTAAGAATGCTCAGAACATTGTCGTTATAGAGAAGGCAATTTCACTGGGGGCGAGCGCCCCGATTGCTACTGAACTGAGGTCTGTTTTCCACGGTCGTCCTGCTAATCCCAAAATCAGCGGATTTGTAATCGGCTTGGGCGGTCGAGATGTAACCGTAGATGATTTGAAGGTCGCCATAGAGAAGGGACAGCAAAAGCTTACGGATGCAGAGTTCATAGGATTGAGGGAGGACCTGGAACTGGAGGGTATCAATGCTTAAGGAAGAAGTGCACGATAAATATCTTGACCATCTTTTGGCTTCGGGTCATACAGCCTGCCCCGGCTGCGGACAGTCGCTTGCCGCACGTCTGGTGATGAGAGCCGCGGGGCGAAATGTGATTGTGGTTAACTCCACGGGGTGTCTGGAGATATTCAGCTCCAAGTATAATGAGTCAGCCTGGGAAGTACCCTGGATTCACTCCCTGTTCGAGAACACAGCGGCTGTGGCTTCAGGAGTCGAAGCGGCATTGAAAGCCACTGGCAAGCTGGACAAGGTGAGGGTAATCGCCCAGGGGGGCGATGGCTCCACCTTCGACATCGGTTTCGGCGCCATCTCGGGCATGCTGGAGCGGGGTCACGATATTCTCTACATATGCTATGACAACGAAGCCTACATGAACACAGGCATTCAGAGAAGCGGCTCTACGCCCTATTATGCTCGTACAACTACCAGCCCTCCGGGGAAAGCCTCTCTGGGCAACCTCAGACCGAAAAAAGACCTGCCCCAAATCGCTGCGGCACACGGCATCCCTTATGTGGCTGTTGCTTCGGTGGGCTATCCCATGGACATGGACAGGAAGATAAGGAAGGCTCTCTCCATTCGCGGTCCCAAGTATGTACAAATACATGTTCCTTGCCCTCTGGGATGGGGCACCGAGTCATCGAAAACTATGGATTATGCCAGGCTGGCGGTGAACACCGGGCTTTACCCATTGTATGAGATTGAGAACGGTGTGACGACAGTGCAGAGAATCCCTAAGAGGGTTCCGGTGGAAGAATATATGAAAGGGCAAGTGAGGTTCAGGCATCTTTTCGAAGGCGAGGGGAGGAAGCAGGAGATTGCCGAGATTCAAAAAATCGCTGACCGGAATATCGAGGTCTACAACCTTATCTCCACATAGATGCTCAGATATTAAAATACCGGTCTTTTCTTCGCAGGGGCGTTCCATGGAATGCCCCTGCGAAGTTTGGAGCCCAAGCCGTTCATGGTGAGCCCTTCGGCAATCCTTAGACAGGCTCAGGACAGGGCTCGCCACGAACGGCATCAACAAGCGGTCTAGTCAAGGACTATGAAAGCCTTCAAACTAATTGATACTCACGCCCATCTCGATGAGATAGAAGACCTAGATAAAGCCATCGGGGAAGCGAAACAGGCTGGGCTCGTGGCTATCATCGCCGTGGGTCAGGACTACGAGTCCAACATCAAGGTGCTTGAGATGTCAGAAAAATACAAGGGCTTTGTCTACCCCGCGCTGGGCTTGCACCCCTGGAGCCTGGGCGCCGCCGATGCTTCCAAGGTAGAGTTGAACCTGTGTTTCATCGAGGAGAATATAGCGAAGGCGGTGGCAGTGGGAGAGGTTGGTCTGGACTACGATAAGAGGGTCATAGCTTCGGCAGGCAAGGAGCGCCAGAAGGAGTATTTCAGGGCTGTGCTGGGGCTTGCTAGGAAATACGATAAACCGCTCAGCGTGCACAGCAGATATTCCTGGAAGGACAGCTTTGAACTGGTCAAGGAATATAGCATTAAGAGGGCGGTTTTCCACTGGTACACAGGGTTCTCCAGCGTGCTTCGTGAGATAATAAACGAGGGCTGCTTCATCTCCGCTACCCCCGCCGGCGAGTACCACGACGAGCACAGGCGCGCTATCAGAGAAGCGCCGCTGGAGAACCTGCTACTGGAGACGGATTGCCCTGTAACCTATGGCAGGGAAGTTAAATACCAGTCTCGCCCCGCTGATATCGTGAGGTCTCTTAAGGCGGCTGCTCAGATAAAGGGTGTGTCTGAGGACAGCGTCGCTGATAAAACCACCGAGAACGCCTTGCGGTTATTCGGGCTGTCGAGTTAGGTTGGCTAATTTTCAGGCGTTGTCCCATAAGGGGTTTATCACCAGCCCTGCTGGTGTCTTGGGGTAGAAGTAGGTGGATTTCTGGGGCAATCTCTTGCCGGAGTCGGCGGCATCAAGCACGCTGGCGACGCGGGTGGGGTTGAGGAGGAAAGCCATTTGATATGCCCCTGAATCTACCTGTGACACCGCCTCCAGAGCGTCTCGGGTGAATTCCAGGTGCTTAGCCTCTTTTTCCAGAGTATCTATGCCCAGTGTGTCTCTCAGAACGATTTGCTGCAGCAGGGCTACGTCCAGCTTCTTCCACAGGCTCAACTCCTCCGAAGGTATAACCTTCTGCAGGTCGGCATTTTGTTTCAGCTTCAACAGGCATAGCTTCTTCTCATGCAACCCGTAGAGTCCCAGGACAGTGTCTCGCTTTCCCTTCGTTTCAAGTGAGCGCAGCCAGCTCTGGATGGTCTCGGAGAGGGTGGGCAGGGAGGGAAGCAAGCTGTCCACGCTGAAGTAAAGCGACAGCGTTTGCTCAAGCTGGGACAGCATCTGTGGTTCCAGACCCTTTACCAGGCGATGGGTGGGCAGCATCACCAGACCCGGGTCGAGCGAGTCCATCAGGCTCATCATCACGAAGTTGAAGGGTTCTTCTCCGGTGTAGGAGTTGCGGGCAGCGCGTTGCTCGTCCCTGTAGCGCAGTGCTGTCTCATATCTATGGTGTCCGTCTGCTATATAGATGACCCTCTCGGCGAAGAGCCGAGAAATCTTTTGTATTGCTGCCTCATCTGTTATCACCCACACCCGGTAGTTCACGCCGTAGCTATCCGTGGCGCTGAAATCGGGCTGCCGTTTGGTAAGACCGCGCAGCAGCTTAACCATCTCGCCCTTTTTGGTACGCATCAGCCCCATTATTGGGCTGATGTTGGCGCGGCAGGCTCTCAACAGGTTGAGACGGTCGATGGCAGGACCTTTCATCGTCTTCTCGTGGGGGCGGATGTCTCCCTGAACATTCAGTTCCTCCAGCCGTACCCTGGCGAGAAGCCCCAGACGGCTCTTGGTGGTGTCTTTGTAGGGGAAACAGTGCTCC
>CAYHAX010000140.1:0-7223 GCA_964354695.1 uncultured Dehalococcoidia bacterium | reverse complement strand
CTTGAGTTTGCTCGAAATGATAGCCGACAAGGGACTTGAGCCCCCTGTCTATTTGCCTGCGCTCTGCTGCTGTCCTCTCTTTAGCACCACCAGCACCCTCTTCTCGTCGTGTTGCTTGGAAACGCGTTCGGGCAGCGCTTTGGCGAGGAAGTCTCCCAGCGGGTGAGACGCGAGCAACTCCTCTGCTATAGCCTCCTCCACTGAAGCTATGTTTCTCAAAGCCTCGACAATCGGGGTTGGTCTTTCCAAAAAGACGCTGATTTGGGTGGCTCCATAGGGGGAGCCTGCTGTTGACATAACTCGCGTATAGGGAAGACGCTGCAATGAAATGCGCAGTCTCTCCAGTTGGGTAAAATCAATGGGTGGAATTATCAGCAGCTCTATCTTGTCTTGATAATAGGTGGGTCGTGGCGGTTCCGCCTTGGCTTTTGCCTCTATCTCGGCGTGCTCTATAGCTGCTTTGATAAGCTGCTTGGGTCTATCTGCAGCTTGGGCGGCTGAAATTTTCTCCGCGGCTTCTACGATGTGGCGGGCTTTTTGCTCAGCCTGAGAAAGCATTTTGCTGGCAGCGGTCTCGTCTGCAGCCTTCCTCTTAGCCTCCTCTATAATTTCGCGTCCTTTTTCTTCGGCTTGAGCGTATATCTTGCTCACTTCCGCCTCAGCCTTTTTCTTAGCCTCGTCGACTATCTGGCGGCTCTTTTGCTCTGCTTGTGTTACTAGCCTCTGTCCTTCAGGCTCAGCCTTTCTCTTAGCCTCATCTACGAGCTGTCTTCCCTTTTGTTCGGCTTGAGCCATTATCTTGCCTGCATCAGCCTCGCCTCTTTTGATGGCTTCCTCCGTAACCTGGCGTGCCTTCTCTTCGGCTATTGCGATTGTTTTGCTTGAGTCCGCCTCGGCCTTTTGCTTAGCCTCCTCAATGAGCTCGCCTGCTTTTTGTTCGGCTTGCGAGGCTTTTTGACTTGCGGCAGCATCGGCTTTCTTCCTGGTTTCCTCGATGATTATGCGAGCCTTTTGCTCTGCTTGCTGGACTATTTTGTTTGAACCATCCGCCTTTTTCTTGGCTTCCTCGACGATCTGCTTTCCTTGTTGTTCGGCTTCTGTGATTATTCTCTTGGCATCAGCGCTTGCCTTTTTGCTGGCTTCCTCGTAGATTTGTATAGCTTTCTGCTCGGCTTGGACGGCGATTCTGTTTGCCCCTTCAGCCTTCTTATTGGCTTCTTCGACGGCAAGTCGGGCTTTCTGTTCGGCTTCCTTTGTTATCCTGGCTGATTCAGCCGCGGCTTTCTTAATGGCTTCTTCGACGGTCAGCCGAGCTTTCTGCTCGGCTTCTTTCATCATCCTGATTGAGTCAGCCTCAACCTTTTTCTTAGCCTCCTCGATAATCTGGAGGGCTTTCTGCTCGGCTTGGGCTACAATTTTGCCTGCTTCAGGCCCCTTCTTTTTTCTAGCCTCGTCTATGAGCAGGCGGGCTTTTTGTTCGGCTTCTGCAACTATTCTCTTGGCATCGGCATTAGCCTTTTTGTCGGCTTCCTCAGCAGTTTGTCGGGCTTTCTGTTCGGCTTCCTTAAGGGCTTTGCTTGTTTCGGCGTCGGTTTTCCTCTTGGCTTCCTCGGCAATCCTTGCAGCCTTCTGGTCAGCCTCTTTGAGGACTTTGCTCGACTGAGCTTCGGTTTTTTTCTGGGTGTCCGCGACAATCTGGCTGGCTTTCTGTTGAGCCTGGGAGATTATCCTGCTGGCTTCTGCTTCAGCCTTCTGCTTTGCCTCTTTCACGACCTCAGCTTCTTCCTTCTTTGGCCACATAACCACCCTCCTTGAGTGAGGCGGAATAGTTGCTACTGCCTAGAGGAGAATATAACCTTTTTTGCGGGGTTTGTCCACAGTACTTATGGCTATGAAGTATAGCTAATCAGTCAAGGAGCATTCGTAGATGCCGAAGCCAGGTCTGTAAAATTACGAGCCGCGCTTCAATACAACCAGGATTCTTTGCTCCCCTTTGCGTTTCGAGGGACGAGGGGGAGGCAAAGCCTTTTTCACAACTTCTGCGAGAGGATGAGAATCCAGCAATTCCTCGTCTATTGCTTCTTCTACCACTTCGATAATTTTTAAGTCTGGAATGAGAGTAGCTGGTGTATGGAATAGCACAGAAATCGACGTTCTGCCATCTGGGGAGCCTTCGGTAGCAAGGAGACGCGTGTTGCGTAGCTTCTGTAAAGACATTCGCAACTTCTCCAATTGAGCGAAATCTACCGGTGGCACTATCACTACCTCTGCCTGCTTATAAGAGACCTCTGCTGCGACTTTGTCTTTGGCTTTCGCCTTTTGTGCGGACTTTTCGGTTGTTGTCTTGGCAACTTGCTGTGGCTTTGGGGCGGGTGCGACGGTGGCTGCAGTTTCAGTTACCGCCTGCTTATAGGAAGCGTCTGCTGCCTTTTCCTCTTTTTTGGGTTTAACCTCGGGTGTAGCCTTCTCTTTAGCAATCCTAGCAGCATGCTGTGGCCCTGGGGTGGGTGGAGTGACAGCTACAGTCTCTATCTTCTCAGGGAACGGCTGGGTCTTTTTATCGGCATCAATTACCTTTGTGTCTGGCGAGGCTTTGGTATCAACTGTGTCTTTGGCAGCCTCAATTAATTTGAGTCCTGCCAGTTGTGCTTGGGCGACCATCTTGCTTTCCTCTGCCTCTGTCTCCACCTTCTTCACTGCTTCCACAACGATCTGGAGCATTGTCTGCATCGCCTGGGTGACTATCTTATTTGCTTCATCCTCAGCCTTCTTGGTCGCCTCTTCAATGATTTGGAGACCCTTCTTTTGAGCTTGAGTGACAATCATATTTGCCTCAGGTTCCTTCTTCTTGGTTGCTTCCTCAATGATATTGCGAGCTTTCTGTTCAGCCCGGTTGACTATCTTACTTGCCTCCTCCTCAGCTTCTTTGGCTGCTTCTACAACTATCTGGAGTCCCGTCTTTACTGCCTGGGAAACTATAATGCTTGCTTTTGCCTCGGTGTCAATGTTCTTCTGGGCTCCCTCAATAAGCTGATGCGCTTCCTTTTTGTCTTGCGCAATCAGCTTGCTTATATCGGCCTCAGCCTTCCTCACAGCTTCTTCGATTATTTTATATCTTCCGGGCTCGACTTCCGAAGCTGGCTTGGCCACAGCGCTATGCTTTACCTCAGCTTCTTCGATAATCTGACGAGCTTTCTCCTTAGCCTCTGCGATTATCCTCTTTGCCTCTGTTTCCGCTTTCTTCCTGGCCTCGTCAATGATTAGAAGTTCCCCTTGTTGGGCTTGAAGGTCCGGTTTCCTTGGCTTGGCTGCGGACTGGGTTTGTTTTCCGGCTTCTTCAATGATTTTGCTGGCTTTCTGCATAGCCTCGGCGACTATTTTGTCCGCATGAACCTCGGCAAATTTCAATGCCTCTTGGATAATCTGGTGCCCCTTCTCTTCAACTTCCCTGAATATCTTGTTTGCCTCATTGTTGGCTTCTCTTCTCGCTTCCTCGACAATCCGGCGTCCCTTTTGCTCGGCATCTTTGATTACTTTGGCTGCTTCAGGCTCAGCCTTTTTATTTGCCATCGTCGCCTCCTCGGTGAAGGGAAATGGGTTTGATGCCCAACTGAGCTTTTCAATTGCTCCTAGGAGAATATAAACGTTTTTGGCGTGCGTGTCCACTTAGTAAGGGGTTGTTTTTAAGAAAACGAGTTGTGGCGAAAGGATTTAGCTTTCTTATGTGTTAAAATAGAGCGAGTTGTCAGGGCTAGAGATATGTATCTAACTGATATGGAGTTTACCGGGGAACGCGTTGTGCCGGGCAAGACCCCTCAAGCTATCTACGATGAGCATATCTATAGATATGTCTTTGCGGCGGGGCTGACCCGGAACAAGGTGGTTCTGGATGTAGCTTGCGGTACGGGTTACGGGTTGGATTATATAGCGAAGAAGGGGGCTAAGAGGGCTATCGGTGTCGATATATCGCTGGAAGCGGCGGATTATGCCAGGGAGAGGTTCGGTAGAGGGGGAAAGACAGACTTCGTGTGTGCCAATGGCTTGAAGTTACCCTTTGTTGAGGGTTGCTTCGATGCAGTTGTGTCTTTTGAGACGATAGAACACATCAGGCACTACGGGAAGTTCTTGGCAGAGTGCCGCAGGGTGTTGAAGGAGGAGGGTTTGCTGGTTTGCTCGACTCCTAACAGGAGGATATTCTCGCCCAAGCTGGAAAAGCCTATAAATACTTACCATGTCAAGGAATTCTGGGCTGATGAGTTTTATCGTTTGCTGCGCAGGTATTTTGCCGAGGTCACTTTGTACGGACAGTGCGATGTTAATCTTGCAGATAATTCAGTGGACCGAAGCAACTACGGTGTGCATGATTTCCGAGATGACGAGCGTTTATCATCGGGATACATGGTCGCTGTAGCCAGGAAGGGTTTTAGGAGTCGTTCGCAATGTTCTTCCCGAAAGTATCGGTAATCACTGTAAACTGGAATAATCTCAAGGATACCGCCGAATGCCTCGAATCTCTCAGGAAGGTGACCTACCCTAATTTCGAGGCAGTGGTTATTGATAATGGCTCGGATGGTGATGACGCTGCTCAGTTGAGACAAAGGTTTGGGGACTTTGCAGGGCTGATCGTTAACGATAGGAACAGTGGCTTTGCTGGGGGATGCAATCTGGGGATTAAGGAGGCTCTGGCAAGAGGGGCAGATTACGTGGCGCTGTTGAATAACGATACGGTGGTTGCCCCTGATTTTCTTGAGGCTGTGGTCAGGGTTGCTCAAGCTGATAAGAAGGCAGGGGTTTTGGGAGGCAAAATCTATTGCCATGAGCTCCCTGACTTAATCTGGTTTGCCGGCGGGGTCATAAATTATAGGACAGGGAGGACTCCTATCAGGGGCAGCGGGGAGGCTGATAATGGTAAGTACGACGAAATAGTGGGGGTGGACTGGATTAGTGGGTGTTTCATGTTTATTTCGGGCGATGTGCTCAGAAGTGTGGGACTGCTTGATGACAGATTCTTTTTTGGATGGGAAGACGCTGATTTCTGTGTTAGGGCTGCTAGGAAGGGATATAAGGTGCTTTTCGTGCCTGGGTCCAAAATCTGGCACAAGGGATTCGGTGATATCAAGAGGGAGAGGCTGATGGGGATGCCTGTGTATTATGCCACGAGGGGGCAATTCCTCTTCATGGACAAGCATTTCACCAGGCCTCAATTCGCCAGCGCTGCTACTTATTTCATTGTAACCTTCCCCAAAGCAATCTGGGATTACTCGCGCATACTAGGGCGGTGGAAGGTTCCCCTTTATATTCTGTGGGGCATAGGCGGTTACCTGCGCCTGAAGTGCCGGGAATACGTTAAAATATAAGAGGGATTTTCCTTCGACGAATGAAAATCCCTCTTATCGGTTTAGTTTTCTCTATTATTCTATCGAGGCGGCTACTATCTCAGCCAGGTCCATGGCTTTTATCTTGCCTTCTGCCTCGAGCGCTTTTATTGCGTCCTCGAACATCTGGAGGCAGTAGGGGCAGGCTGAAGCCAGAACCTCAGCGTTGGTGCCTATAGCTTCTTCAGTGCGCATATGGTTTATCCTGCGCCCTATTTGCTCCTCCATGAACATCCTGCCGCCGCCGGCACCGCAGCAGAATGCCTTGTTGAGATGCCGCTTCATCTCCAGCGGGCTGACACCAGTGGCGCAGCGCAGGACTTCGCGCGGAGCCTGGTATATATCATTGTATCTGCCGAGATAGCAGGAATCGTGCAAGGTGGTCCTTTTATCGAAGTTACGAGCCAGCTTCAGTTTACCCTGTTTGAGCAGGTCGGCGATGAACTCGGTGTGGTGCACCACCTCAAAATTGCCCTTGAATTGAGGGTATTCGTTCTTGATTGTATTGAAGCAGTGAGGGCAGGAGGTAACGATTTTCTTCACCCCGTAGCCGTTGAGAATCTCTATGTTCTGCTGTGCCAGTGTCTGGAACAGATACTCGTTGCCAATCCTGCGAGCAGGTTCTCCGCAGCAAGTCTCCTCATTGCCCAGTATGCCGAAATTAACCCCGGCGGCTTTCAATATCTTGCCTACCGACGTTGCCACCTTCGTATTGCGTTCCTCAAGGGCTCCAGTGCAGCCGACCCAGTAGAGGATTTCCACATCCTTGTTATCAGATAGCGGCTTTATGCCCAGCGGCTCTGACCAGTCTGTCCTGGTTGCCATGGTGCCCCGCCAGGGGTGTCCTCGCTGTTCCATGCTTCTCAATGCTCCCATGGCGGTCTCAGGGAATTGAGTTTGCTCCAGCACCAGGTTGCGGCGCATATCCACTATCTTGTTTATAGGCTCTATGAAAACGGGGCACTGTTCGTGACAGGCGCGGCAGGTAGTGCATGCCCAGATTACGTCCTCTGTTATGATTTCGCCAATCATCTTACGCTCGGCGGTTTCGCCCGGGTTATCGCTTGCGCAAGCGCCTCCTCCCTCTGCAGGGTTCTCAGCGGTGGCGACGGCTTTAGCCTTAAGCACAGCGGGACCTTTTTCAGTGAGAAGGGCTTTCAGGTCCTGGATAACCTTTTTAGGGGAGAGAGGCTTTCCGCTAAGGTGGGCGGGGCAGTTGTCCTGGCATCGCCCGCAGCGAGTGCAAGAATCGAGGTCGAGCAGGTCTTTCCAGGTGAAGTCCTGGATTTTGGAAGCGCCGAAGGTCTCTGTGTTCTCTATGTCTATTGGTCTCAGTGCGCCTTTGGGACCGAGCGACCTGAAGAATACGTTAAGCGGCGATACCAGGATGTGGGTCAGCCTGTGGAAGGCAAGGGAGATGTATATGATGGCCCCGATAACCAATGCCGAGTGGAACCACCATAATCCCTGATACCATCCGACCACGTGGCTTCCGTTCTCGAAGGCTTTGGCAAAGCCGTAGCCTAGAAACGACCATTTCTCCCAATCCATTATGGGCAGGGTGCTGAAATGCTCGGCGGTAATTACGATGCGCAACCCTTCCAGTATGAATCCGGTGACGACTATGACGAAGATGAACGCCAGAGCGGTAGCATCATCGAGGATACTGTCCAGCCTCTCCGGTTTCTGAATGTATCTCCTGATGAATACCATGATTACTCCGATTATGAGCATCACGCCACCGAGGTCAGCGAGGAATGAGAAAGCAATGTAGGTGTTGCCATGCAGGAACTCGACAATGTAATGGCTGATTACATCCATCGCGGTTCCCAGGATAAGAAGCAAGGC
>CAYHAX010000139.1:0-2198 GCA_964354695.1 uncultured Dehalococcoidia bacterium | reverse complement strand
AAATGGCTCAAGAAAAATTGCCAAAAGTAGTTTGCTATGATTGCGTGAACAGGCATCATCTGGTAGCCAGATGCCCTTCATGTGCTACAGGGACATTGATGACGACCTGCAAGGATGACTTCAACGGAGTGAGTGAGACAAATTGTGTTGAATGCAACGAGACTATAGCTCTCTATGTGTTGATGAAGGAACGAAGGGCTTGGATTTTAGCGCAGCCTGTAGAGATGGTATCGAAACGCGTAACCTAGGCACAGGAAGCCCCCCTGTGGTTCTGTCCCTTGGTGCGACTTCCAGGAGTGGGCAGAGGTAAGATTTGCTCTCCCACTCCTGTAAATCATCAGTGTTCTCAACCTCAAAGGTCATGGATTGAACTCCATTTTTACATTCGATTTTCTATATCTTGGTCTGTGTTTAAATTTACATGACCCTCGACTCATGTTATAATAAATAACCTATTTGATAGAACAAGGAATGGGGTGATTTAATGATAGAACATGAGAAGAAAACTGCTACTGTCCGTAGCTTCCAGGTTCATGAAAAGGATAGTGGCTCGACTGAGGTTCAGGTTGCGCTGATTACAGCGCGCATAAATCAGCTAGCTGAGCACCTCAAAACGCATGAGCATGACCATCATTCTCGAAGAGGGCTTTTGAAGCTGGTAGGGCAACGTCGCCGTCTTCTGACGTATCTCAGCGAAAATGATGTGAAACGCTATCGCCAATTGATAAATAAGCTTGGACTCCGGAAGTAGGAGAGGCTTCTGGTATGGGAAAATTAGGGAGGTTAAATTTTGATGACATATAGTTTTCAGGGCGAGATCGGGGGGAGGAATCTGGTCATCGAAACCGGGGTTCTCGCTGGGCAAGCAGGTGGAGCGGTCACTGTACGCTATGGGGATACAGTGGTCCTGGTTACTGCTTGTATCAGCGCTGAGCCCAGGGAGAGTACAGACTTTCTTCCGCTTACAGTGGACTACGAGGAAAGACTCTATGCTGCTGGGAAGATACCCGGCAGTTTTTTCAGGAGGGAGGGTCGACCTGGACAGGAGGCTGTGCTAACAAGCAGGCTTACGGACAGGTCAATACGTCCCCTTTTCCCAAAAAGTCTGCGTAACGATGTTCAGGTTGTGGTGACGGTTCTATCTGCCGACCAGGAAAATCCACCTGATATCCTGGCTGTCATAGGTGCCTCTGCGGCGCTTTCTGTCTCCGATATCCCCTTTGCGGGTCCGGTTAGTGCTGTTCGCGTTGGCTACATTGATGGCGAGTACGTGCTCAACCCGACTTTTACGCAGCTCAATCAGAGCAAACTGGATGTGGTCATTGCCGGCACCAGGGATGGTGTGGTAATGATTGAAGCTGAGGCTAAAGAGGAGACTGAGGAAATCCTGCTCGAAGGCATTAAATTCGGGCAGGTAGGGAATCGGGAGATTATTGCTATACAGGATCAGCTTATTCAGGCTTGGGGGAAGCCTAAACTACAGCTCGAGGCGAAGGAACTCAGCCCCGGGCTGCAGTCAACAGTTACGGCTATCATCCGAGATAAGCTTGGTCAAGGTCCTAGCTGGAGAAACCGTGCTGAGCGCGAGGCGGCTCTGGCAGAGCTAAAGAAAGAGATAGTTGCAAAGTTGGGAAGCAACTATTCTTCAGCAGAGATTACTGCTGCTTTAGATTCAGGGCTGAAGGAAGTAGTGAGAAGTCTTATCCTGCTGAAAGGGGTCCGTATCGATGGGCGAGGCTTGACCGATATCCGACCCATTACATGCGAGGTGGGGCGGTTCCCACGCACGCATGGCTCCGGGTTGTTCGCCAGGGGCGAGACCCAGGTGCTGACTATCGCTACTCTGGGGACACCGGGTGAGGAGCAGCGGATAGATGGCATTGGACAGGAGGAGAGCAAACGGTACATGCATCACTACAACTTCCCGCCGTTCAGTACTGGCGAGGTGAAGCGTGCCGGCTCTCCGGGGCGCCGTGAAATAGGGCATGGGGCTCTAGCGGAACGGGCTTTGGTTCCTGTGCTTCCTTCAGAGGAAGAGTTCCCTTATACCATCCGTCTTGTCTCCGAGGTGCTGAGTTCTAACGGCAGCACCTCTATGGCTAGCGTGTGCGGTAGCAGTCTATCTCTTATGGATGCTGGCGTCCCCATCAAAGCCCCGGTGGCTGGTGTAGCTATGGGGTTGGTGACGGGGGCAGAGG
>CAYHAX010000138.1:0-3748 GCA_964354695.1 uncultured Dehalococcoidia bacterium | reverse complement strand
AGGTACGAAGGCCCCAGGGGAGGCCCCGGGTTCAGGGAGATGATAATGGCGACCATCAGCATAGTGGGGATGAGGTTGGAGGGCGACGTGGCCCTGATTACCGATGGCAGGTTCTCCGGAGCCACCAGCGGGGCTGCCATAGGCCACATATCGCCCGAGGCTATGGAGGGCGGGCCCTTAGCCATCGTAGAGGAAGGGGACATTATCGAGTTCGATATACCCAGGAAGACGCTGAATCTTAAATTACCTCAGAAGGAGATAAAGAGGAGGCTCGCCAAGTGGTCGCCGCCGCCCCTGAAAAGGGAGGTGAAGAGCTACCTGAGGAGATACTCGGCGCAGGTAACCTCAGCCAGCAGGGGGGCTATCCTTAAAGTGCCCTAGCAGCTAAAAATCAGTAAGGCTTTCTCTCAAAAGTGGTTCATTTTTGGCTTTCGGCCATCTAGGTCACCACTGAACGAACATGGGGATGTCCACATGCACATAACTTGGTGTAGACCAAAATCCGCTTGCATTTCCTCCGCACTTCGCCTATAATCAAGCCCCTAAAAGTTGAGAAGGAATCAGAATCAATCTTAAAAGCGGCATTCCTCGGTGTTTTGGTTTAAAATGGTTATGTAAGCAGTTACTCCAAGGGGGTTGCTATGGAAGCGGGTAAAGGTTCCTCTGATCTGGAGCAGGAAGTCCTCAGTCAGGGTCTGTGTACAAGCTGTGGCGCCTGTGTAGACATCTGCCCCTATATCAAGGTGGTCAAGGACAAGGTGGCTGTAATCGAACCCTGCGGCCTCACCGAAGGGAAATGCTACGATTTCTGTCCCCGCACGCCTACCGATATCGCTGCTCTGGATAGAAGCGTGTTCGGCAAACTGCGCGCCGATTCCTCGCTCGGCTCCTATATCTCCATCGAGATGGCTCAGGCGAAGGACAGCGAGCTACGCTGCCGCGCTCAGTATGGCGGTGTGGTCTCCGCCCTGATGAAATATGCCATGGACACCGGCGAGATAAGCAACGCTGTGCTCACTAAGCCCTTCGACGGAGCACTGATGCCCTCATCGTTAGTGGTGGAGGAGGGCTCCGAGGTGCGGGAATGTGCGGGGTCGAACTACGTCGCCTCCGCTACTTTAGCAAAGCTGAACGAGGCAACAAAGCAGAACAGGAAAAGCATCGGGCTGGTGGGCATCCCCTGTCAGGTGCTTGCTCTCAGGAAAATGCAGGCTGCGAAACACGAAACCGGCGCCAGGGGAGTGAAGCTCGTTATCGGGCTTTTCTGCACCTGGGCGTTGTCCTACAAGGGTTTTTATGAGTTCCTCAAAGGCAAGGTGGACCCCTCGCAAATCAGGCGGATAGACATCCCGCCTCCACCTGCCAATATCATGGTGGTGGAGACAGCTACAGGAGACGTAAGATTCTCACTGGATGAGGTCAGAAAGTTCATCAAGCCCACGTGCAACGTCTGCTACGATATGACCTCTGAGTTCGCCGATATATCTGTGGGCATGGTGGAAGGAATCCAGGACTGGAACACCCTGATAGTGAGAACCCCGGCGGGCAAAAAGTTTATTGACAAGGCGAAGAAGGCAGGCGTAATCAACACGGTGCCCCTCGAGCAGACGAGGCTGGAACACCTGAAAGAGGCATCGTCCATCAAGAAGAAGAGGGCTGTGGACGCAATTCGGAAGAGGACAAACGACAAGGGAAACCTGCTCTACCTGCGCCTGAGCGCTCAGGATAAGAAGAAGTTCCTCTAGGAGTTAGCTATGGTTACATTAGAGTTGAACCAGCCCGGCAAAACCGTGCTTATGATGGGTAATGAAGCCATCGCCCGAGGTGCTATCGAGGCTGGCGTTGACTTCTGTGCAGCCTATCCGGGCACCCCTTCCACGGAGATACCGGAATCGCTGGCGCGCGTGGCTGAGCGTTTTAACATCTACGTCGAATGGTCCACCAACGAGATTGTGGCGCTGGAGGCAGCGACCGCTGCCTCCCTTGCCGGTCTGAGGGCGCTGGTAGCCATGAAGCAGAACGGTATGAACGTGTGCTCGGATTTCTTGATGACGATAAATCTCAGCGGCACCAATGGCGGACTTGTCCTGATGGCTTGCGATGACCCCTCGGCTATATCCAGCAGTAACGAGCAGGACAGTCGGAGCTACGCCAGGTACGCCGACCTGCCTCTACTGGAGCCGGCTGACTTCCAGGAGGCTAAAGATATGACGAGGTGGGCGTTCGAGATTTCGGAGAAGCTCGGGCTGCCCTGCATAGTGAGGAGCGTCACCAGATTATCTCACAGCAGAGGGAACGTTAAGCTGGGCGAGCTCACCGAAAAGAAGAGGACGGCTAAATTTGAAGGCGTCTATATCTCCGGAGCCTTCGTAGCTGCGCAGCACGCCGCGCTTCACCAGAAATTGGAGCAGGTGCGAGATGATTTCGAGTCCTCTAAGTTCAACTTCTATGTTGGTCCTAAGAAGGCGAAGTGCGTCATAGTTACCTGCGGCAGCGGCTGGCTCTATTCCCGCGAGGCGGTGGCGGCGCTGGGTCTAGAGGGCAGGGTGGGTATTCTGAAAATCGGCACCACCTGGCCGCTCCCAGAGAAGTTCATTGTGGAGCACCTGAAGAATGTCACCGAGATACTTATGGTTGAGGAGGTAGACCCCTTCCTGGAGCAAAACATAAAAGTCCTGCTGGCGGAGCAGGCAAAGACCCTGGGGCCGATTGAGGTCTATGGGGCTAAATCCGGTCACCGCCCGCCGTACGGTGAGATGAATCAAGATAAGGTGGCAAAGGCTCTGGCAAGCATAAAGGGGCTGAAGACCAAAGCAAGGGACGGTAAATACGTAGAGAAGGCGAAGGAACTACTGCTATCTTATATTCCTATCAGGATGCCCACCTTCTGCACCGGCTGCCCGCACCGGGCATCCATGTGGGCGATAAAGGCCGCCCTCAAGCTGGACGGACGAGATGGATTCGTCACCGGCGACATAGGTTGCTACAGCTTAGGCGCAGGTCCGGCGGGCTATTTTCAATTGAAGACCATTCAGTGCATGGGCGCTGGCATCGGTATGGCAACCGGATTCGGCAAGCTCGATAAGTTTGGTTTCAACCAGCCTGTAATCGCTGTTTGCGGCGACTCCACCTTCTACCATGCCGCTATACCCGCGCTCATAAATGCCCGCGTCAACAACAGCAATGTCCTGATGGTGGTGCTGGACAACGGCGGAACAGCCATGACCGGCTTTCAGCCGCATCCGGGCTCCGGGTGCGATGCCTGTGGCAGGCCAGCGCCCACGGTGGAAATCGAGAATATATGCAAAGCCATAGGCGTGGAGGTCAGGGTAAGAGACCCCTTCGAGATAAGCCAGGCAATACAGGACATTTATGAGCTGCTTCAGGGTGAAGGCACTAGGGTGATGATCTTCCGCAGAAGGTGCTTCCGCATCGAAGCCAAGGAGAAGCTGCAGCAAAAGTATTTTGTCGACCAGAGTAAATGTATCGGCGATGACTGTGGCTGCGCCCGATTCTGCAGCAGGGTGTTCAACTGCCCCGGCATAATCTGGGACGCTGAGGCTCAGAAGGCGAAGATAGATGAGATGGTTTGCACCGGCTGCGGAGTTTGCGCCACGCTTTGTCCCGGAGGGGCTATCATGGTTCGGGGGGCAGCATCATGACTTTAGAGAAAGACCCGCTAAACCTTATCATAGCAGGCGTCGGTGGTCAGGGAAACATCCTCGCCTCACAGATAGTGGCTACAGCC
>CAYHAX010000137.1:0-11653 GCA_964354695.1 uncultured Dehalococcoidia bacterium | reverse complement strand
TGGCAAGCGCCGCCACCCGCAGGGGCGGTTCGCGAACCGCCCCTCCATTAATAGACGAGGAGAAGTGGATGAAAGGGAAAGACTTGCTATCTATCGGCGACCTTACCTCTGATGAGCTGCTTGGCATTATCAATAGGGCTGCCCGGATGAAGAAGGGGAAGGCGATGAGCACCGTCCTCGCCGGGAAGACGCTGGCGTTGCTCTTCGAGAAGCCCTCTCTGCGCACCAGGGTCAGCTTCGATGTCGCCATGTATCAGCTCGGGGGGCACGGCGTGTATCTCTCCCAAGCTGAGGTGGGGCTGGGGAGCAGGGAGTCCATAGCAGACGTAGCCAGGACGCTCAGCCGCTATGTTGACATAATAACAGCGCGTACCTTCGCTCATGCCTCTGTGGAGGCTCTGGCTAAGTGTGCCACTGTGCCCGTGATAAACGCCCTTTCAGATGGCGAGCACCCCTGTCAGGCGCTGGCTGACATATTGACCATCTACGAGAAAAAAGGCAGGCTGGAAGGCGTGACTATTGCCTATATCGGCGATGGCAACAATGTTGCCAGCAGCCTTTTCCTTGCCTGTGCCTCGGCGGGAGCTGACTTCAGGATTGCCTCTCCCAAAGGGTACGAGCTCCCCGATAAGATAGTGCGCCTGGGGCGCCGCTTCGCTCAAAAGACTGGCTCAAAAATCGCCCTGCTCAAGAAGCCTGCCGAGACGGTCGAGGGCGCCGACGTAGTTTATACTGATGTCTGGACCAGCATGGGGCAGGAGGCTGAGGCTGCGAGGCGGCGCAAGGACTTCGCCGGTTATCAGGTGGATGCCAAACTGATGAAGCTTGCAACCAGGGACGCCATCTTCATGCACCCGCTGCCGGCTCACCACGGCGAGGAGGTTGCCCCCGGCATCATGGATTCAAAACAGTCTGTAGTGTTCGATCAGGCGGAGAACCGCCTGCACGCTCAGAAGGCGACTCTGGCGGAGATTATGGGTAAGTGATGTCAAAACCCATCGTAGCTATCGTGGGCAGACCCAATGTGGGCAAATCCACCCTGTTCAATCGGCTGGCTGGCGAACGTATCGCCATTGTGGAAGACCTGCCGGGGACCACAAGGGACAGGGTTTACTCAGACATAACCTGGGGAGAGCGCGAGTTGACCATCGTTGACACGGGTGGCTTCGAGCCTAAGCCAGACTCCGACCTCAGGCAAAAGGTGAAGCATCAGGCGGAGGTCGCCATAGAGGAGGCTGACGCTGTTATCTTCATGGTTGACGTCCTCGAAGGGGTAACCATCCCCGACCAGGAGATAGCCGAGGCGCTGAGGCGGTCTAAAAAACCGATATTTGTAGCCGTGAATAAGGCGGATAACGCCCAGCGCCGCAGCGATGTCTTTCAGTTCCATGAGTTGGGCGTAGGCGAGCCTATGGCTATCAGCGCCTACCACGGCACAGGCGTCTCCGACCTGATGGACGAGGTCTGCACCAGATTGCCGCTCCCCGCGCCCGCTGCTGAAGTGCCCGAGATGCTGAAGATAGCCATCGTGGGGCGCCCCAACGTGGGCAAGTCCATGCTGCTCAACGCTATCCTGGGGCAGGAGAGAGCCATTGTGAGCGAGACCCCGGGCACAACCCGTGACGCCATAGACACCGTCTTCAGGCACGATGGCGAGTCTATTCTATTTATAGATACTGCGGGAATCAGACGCCGCGGCAAGGTTGAGGTGGGCATCGAAAGATACAGCGTGATGCGCTCCCTCAACGCTATCTCCAGGTCTGATGTGGCGATATTGGTCACTGAGGCTGCTGAGGTGATGAATGCACAGGATATGCACATCGCGGGCTATATCCACGAGGCGCTCAAAGGGATAGTGGTGGTGGTGAACAAATGGGACCTTGCTCGCGATTTGGGGTTAAATAAAGCCGAGTGCACCCGCGAGATACAGCAGAAGCTGAAATTCTTCCCCGGCGCCCCCGCAGTTTACACCTCGGCACGGTTCGGCAAGGGCGTTGACCAAGTGCTTTCGGCAGCCAGGGGTGTTTATCAGGAGAGGCAGAAGCGCCTTCCCACAGCCTTGCTTAACGACGAGGTGGGGAAAATGGTGGCTGCGCATCCGGCGCCATCGGTGAAGGGGAAGCAGTTCAAGGTGTCCTATGTCACCCAGCCTGGAGTTAATCCCCCGTCCTTCGTTTTCTTCGTCAACGACCCCCGTCTGCTGCATTTTTCCTACCAGCGTTATCTGGAGAACGGGCTGCGCAGGGGCTTCGGCTTCAATGGCACGCCGTTGAAGCTTATATTCAGGAGAAAGGGCAAACATGGTTGAGTACCTTGGTGTGATAATAGGGAGCTATCTGATTGGCTCCATCCCCTGGGGTCTGGTGGTGGGCAGGCTCAAAGGTATCGACATACGTGAGTATGGCAGCGGCAACATAGGCTCCACCAACATCCTGCGCACACTGGGCACCAAATTCGGGGCAATAGTCCTTATCGCCGACGTGCTCAAGGGCGTGATAGCTGTTCTGCTCGCGAGATATATTATCGAAACGCCCACCGGTGAGATGGCTGCCGGCTTCGCTGCCATCGCTGGACACGACTGGTCGCTGTTCTTGAAGTTCAAGGGGGGACGTGGCGTCGCCACCTCGCTGGGGGCGCTTTTGCCCATGGCGATGCCGGCGCCGCTGGCTGCTGTCAGCGGACTGGTTGTATTCCTACTCATCGTTGCTTTAACGCGCTATGTCTCCCTGGGCTCGTTGTTGGGCTCGGTTTCTGCGGTAGCGACCATGGCGGTTTTCATGGCATTGGACCGTGTCTCCTGGGAATACCTGGTCTATATCGTGGTAGCTGTGACCCTGATAATCTTCCAGCACCGTGACAACATCAAGAGGCTGGCGTCAGGCACGGAGGGCAAGCTGGGGCAGAAGGGGGGGAGGAGGCAAACCTGATGAAGGGCAAGAAGGGAAAAGTAGCTGTCATAGGTACCACAAGCTGGGGCACGACCCTGGCGATATTGCTCAGCCGCAAGGGGTTGAGCGTCAGCCTCTGGGCGCGAACTGCTGAAGAGGCTGAGCGGCTGAGCAGGGAGAGGGAGAACGTCAAACTGCTTCCAGGATTCCCGTTCCCCGAAGGTCTCAGCGTCACTGCTTCTCTGGAGGCAGCGCTCGACAGGGTGGGGCTGGTGATTCTCGCCGTACCAGCCAAGGATATGCGACATAACGTGAGACTGGTCAGCCCTCATCTGGATAGCTCAATGTTTGTTCTGAGCGTCGCCAAAGGGATTGAACTCGAAGCCACCAAACGCATGTCTCAGGTTGTTGCCGAGGAGATAGGCCCTCGTTTACAATCTCATATCTGTGTGCTCTCGGGACCTAACTTATCCAAGGAGATAGCTCGGGGGTTGCCCGCTACGACCGTGGTGGCTGCTTATGATATCTCCACGGCGGCGAGTGTGCAGAGCATAATGGCGACCCCGCTGTTTCGGGTTTACACGAATACCGACGTGGTCGGCGTGGAGATGGGCGGGGCTCTCAAGAATATCATTGCCCTGGCAGCGGGCATGGTTGATGGGCTGGACTACGGCAACAACATTAAGGCTGGGCTGATAACACGAGGTCTTGCGGAGATAACGCGCCTGGGCGTGGCAGCGGGCGCCAATGCCTTGACCTTCGCCGGGCTTGCTGGACTGGGAGACCTGGTAGCCACTTGCTCCAGCCCCCTGAGCCGAAACCGCTACGTGGGGCAGGAGCTGGCTAAGGGGCGTTCCCTGAAAGAGATTCTCTCCTCCATGGATGGCATCGCAGAGGGGGTTACTACCACTGTGGCTGCCCTCAGGCTTGCGAGCGGACTCAACGTAGAGATGCCCATCGCCGGGCAGGTGTTCTGTGTGCTCTTCAAAGGTGTGGATGTGCGCCAGGCGGTATCCGAGCTCATGGTTCGCGAGCTTAAGCACGAACTCGCCGGTATCACCGAAGGCAAATCCTAAATTCCAGATCTCAGACCTTAGACCTTGGCCGGAGCTTATATCGAAGGCAAATTCAAAAAGACTGCGAAAAGAGGTGCAGTCCGCCTTAGGCGGATGTCGGGGGGTTGGGGGTGTCCCCTAACTCTTAAATTCCCCCAAGATTGGGGGATTAAGGGGGTTGATGCAGATTATCTTGGCACTCTCTCGAAATCCAAGCTTCGAAACGTTTTGAACATTTGGGTTTTGAAAATTCGATATTGTTTAGAATTTCGAGATTAGGATTTAGAATTCCCCCCTGTATCATGCTATAATACTACGGGCAAAAAAGTTCCCTATCCAAGGAGGTGCCTCTGCAGAACTTCGTTGAATCCATTACGGTCAATCATCTGCCAAAAATTAAAAATTAGCTAAGGAGGCTAGATAGAAAATGACGCATCACATAGGCGGGAGATTGAAGGGTAAAGTGGCTGTCATCACCGGCGCTGGACGAGGCATCGGTGCTGCTGAGTCCATCCTGTTTGCCAAGGAGGGCGCCAAGGTGGTGGTTAATGACCTCGGTGGTGGGGGGGATGGCGCTGGTGGAGCATCTAAGTCCCCAGCCGACGAAGTGGTCGCTGAAATCAAGAAGATGGGCGGGGAGGCGGTTGCTAACTACGATAGTGTGGCTACCGCTGAGGGTGGCGAGAGAATCATCAAGACCGCTATAGATGCCTTCGGCAGGCTGGATATACTGGTGAATAACGCCGGAATTCTCAGGGACAGAATGATTTACAACATGAGCCCGGAAGAGTGGGACATCATGATGAAGGTTCACCTTTACGGGACTTTCAACTGCACCAAGCCCGCCTGCGTGCTCTTCAGACAGCAGAAAGGCGGACGCATCATCAACACTGCCTCCGAGTCAGGTCTGGGGAACATGGGGCAAGCCAACTACAGCGCTGCCAAAGAGGGGATAGTCGGTTTCACCAGGACCGTGGCTCGCGATATGGGCAGATACGGGGTGACCTGCAATGCCATCAGGCCGCGCGCCAAATCAAGGCTGACCAACTCACCCGAGCTGGTGGCTGCTATTGAAAGGGCCAAGAGCACAGGCACTGCGCTTCCGCCCGGCGCGGATGTAATTCTGAAGCTGCCCGAGCCCAGTGAGATGATTGCCCTGGTGGCATATCTGGCAACCGATGCCGCCGCCAACATTAATGGCTGCACCTTCCTTATGAGCGGCGACCAGATTTCGCTCTACCAGGACCCCATACCCGTCAAAACCATCTACAAGCAGGGCTTCTGGACACTAGATGACCTTATGGAGATCGTGCCCAACACACTGGCAGCGGGCTTGATTAACCCCGCCCCGCCAAAGGCGTAGAACCGCGTAGAAGACCCTGGAAAGATGTAGTAGGGGCGACCGGCCGGTCGCCCCTACATTTGTGACATAGGCTTGGTTTGGGCAATTTCTACCCTAAGTCCTCGAACAGCTCCTCAACCGAGTCAAAGGTCTTGATTCTGCCAGCCTTCATATCCGCGCTGGCTTCCCTCTAGGCTTCCTGCCATTCTTTAGCCCAGAAATAGGCTTGGCTTTTATCCATCATTTCCCTTAGCTCCCCTTTAGAAGAGGGGAAGGTTTCCCTGATCTCTGCTCGCCGTGGATGTTATCATCCACGGCATATACGTGGGCACAGCGCGCTGTGCCCCTACGATTTTTACAATGCTCTAATCCAGCAAACCCTCTATGGCTTCGATGACTATCTTGCCCTTCTTGAGGTCGATGGATTTGACCACGTCTTCGATGGCGGGGATGAGTATCTCGCCGCGTTTGCCCTCTACAATGTAAACATCGTTGCTGGCGGTGGTCATGATGTCTTTGATGTGACCGATGGTTTCCCCTCTGGTGGTCACCACTTTGAGCCGGATGAGTTGGAAGGTGTAGTACTGACCTTGCGGCAGGGTGTATAGCTCGGAAGCGGGTATAGTCAGGTCATGTCCCCGCAGCTTCTCTGCCGACTCGATGCTGTCTATTGTGCCAAGCTTGAGCAGCAGGTGCTGTTTGTGGGGGCGGCAGTCTTCGATTTCAAAAGGGCGAGAATCCAAATGGACCTGATTCCCCGGCGCAAACCGCTCCGGGAAATCGGTCATTACCTCGACCTTGACCTCTCCCCTTATACCCCAAGGGGCTATGATATGCCCCACGATAAGGAACTCAGGTGGAGCTGGTTCCTTGCCCATCAACTTCCAATTGCCTTAGATTATCTCTAACGTGGCGCGCGTCCCTTTTCTGATGGCCGCTACGCGCAGCAGGGTGCGCATCGCCTTGGCGATCCTTCCCTCTTTGCCGATGACCTTGCCCGTGTCCTCGGGCGCTACCTGGAGCTTCAGTATGACGCCGCTTTCGGTCTTTTCCTCGGTTACTTTTACCTCTTCCGGTTTGTCCACGATAGCCTTTGCGATGTACTCGATGAGCTCTTTCATTTTACCTGTCCTTTGGCTAATGCTTTAATTACGCGGTTAGCGTCTCTATTACTATGCAGCCGGTTTCGTGTCCTCTACCTTGGCCGGCTCAGTCTTAGCCGCCGCTGGCTTTACCTCGGGGGCTGCCGCTTTTGCTTCTGCCTTCGCCTTCTTATCCGCTTTCTTCGGCGTCTTGCGGTCTGTGGGCGGACGCACAGCCTTGCTCACCAGCTTGCTGCTTATGCCAGCTTTGCTCAGCAAACTGGCTGCAGTAGGAGTCGGCTGAGCCCCACGCTTTAGCCACTCCTGGGCTTTCTCCTGCTTGATGACGATGGTCGGTGGCACGGTTCGCGGGTCATAGTGCCCGATAATCTCGATGTACGAGCCATCGCGTGGTGCCCTTGAATCTGCCACCACCACACGATACGCCACCTTCTTTTTTGCCCCTACCCTTTGCAGTCTGATTTTAACCATTCTCGCTCTCCCTTTTATGAGTTATTCTGATTGCGGGCAGCGCTCAGTTTTCAGTTTATTCAACCCATTTTACAATTTGCACTTTGCATTTCTAGTTCAGGTATTGCCCTTCTTTAAATCTATGATAATCCACGAGCCTTTTCAATGTCTTTGCCCCACGCTCGAAGGTGGGAAAGCTGGGTATGCCTTTCGACGTTAATCTGTTCCTTGTCTCCAGCGCCAGCGGCTCGCTGTGCGCTGTGGACACTATGGTCAGGAAGGGCTTTTTGCTCCTGTCCTTGAATTCGACTATGGTATCCAGCAGGGGGTCAGGCTCTTTTAAATCCTTGCTGAACGGGCTGATTATGGTGAATAGCTCCAGCACTATGGAGTCTATGTTGGGGTCCTGCTCCATCACATCCAGCATGTTAGCCATATTGGAAATCGCATTATCGGACATCAGAAACGAACTGGATACGTCGAAGGGGTTGCGGTAGCTCCCTCCTACTATATTGAAGAAGCCCGCCAGCCTTTCGTAGGAACTCTGCGTAAGCACAGGTACGCTCAGCCCCGCTCTGGCGAAGGCGTCGGTTAGCGCCACCGATTGACCCCCGCTCATGGCGATGAGACCCACCCTGGTCCCGCTGCCGGGTTTGATATAAAGCAGCGCCTTGACCGTATCGAGCATCTCGTCCAGACTCTCCACCTTTATAGCGCCGCACTGCTTTATCAGCGCCTGCCAGGCTGCGCGCGACTGTGCCAGCGCACCTGTGTGCGAGGCGGTAGCCCGGGCGCCCTCTTCGCTCTCTCCGCCCCTCCAGATGAGCACAGGCTTTCTCTCGGCTATTTCCCTCAATGAGCGGAAAAACCTCCTGCCGTCCTTCACAGACTCGATATACATGCCTATTATCCCGGTCTCGTTGTCGGTACCCAGGTAATCCAGATACTCGGTGCTATCCAGTATAGCAGCGTTGCCGTAGCTCACCGACTTGCTGAACTTGATGCCGTGGCGTGCCCCGGCTATGGTGAAGAGGGTGGCGTGGGTGCCGCTCTGAGCGATGAAGCCCACCGAGCCGCCCTCGCCGTAAACCTGGATAGGATTATGCCGCAGCCCGATTCTGGGATTGTAGACGCCGACGCAGTTGGGTCCGATGAGGAGAAGCCCAGCCTCGCCAGCCAGGTCGGTTATCGCCTTTTGCAGCCTTATCCCCTCCTCGGTACCGGTCTCGGCGAAGCCTGAGGTGAAGAAGCAAACCCCGCCCACCTGCTTCTTTATGCAATCTTTTACTATGGTGGGCGCTACCGTTCGGGGCACAGCGGCTATAACGTAGTCAACAGGACCCGGTATATCCATAAGGCTCGGAAAGTTCTTCACGCCCAGTTCCGCTATCCCCGAGAACTCCCTGGGGTCTATCTGCACGGAATAAACATCGCCCTTGAAAGCGCTCAAACTCTTCAGCCACATATAGCCCAATGCCTGCTTGTCACCGACTACTGCTACTGAGCGGGGGTTGAACACTCTATCCAGCCTGGTCGTTACGCTATCTGTAGATTTGTTCATTCTTGGGATTCGAGTATCACCCTGGCGTCCACAGCCACCGCTCTATCCTTATACGCGAAGATGGGGTTGAGGTCCATTTCTTTAATCTGCGGGGTCTTGTCCACGAAATCGGAAAGCTTCAGTAGCAAATCCTCGAGCGCGGTTATATTCGCAGGCTCCTGCCCCCTGTAGCCTTCCAGCAGGGGATAGCCCTTTATCTCTCTTATCATCTGGCTGGCGTCCCTGCGGGCGAGCGGGACAATCCTGAAAGCGACGTCCTTGAGCACCTCGACGAACACCCCGCCCAAGCCGAACATCAGCACGGGTCCGAACTGAGCGTCCTTGGTCATGCCCATGATTACCTCGACCCCGGGCTTCGCCATCTTCTGCACCGAGACGCCGTGGATATCAGCCTTCTTGTTGGACTTCTTCGCCGCCGCTATTATCTCAGTGTAAGCCCTGCCCACCTGGGCGGCGCTTGTAAGGTTCAGCTTCACGCCTCCTATATCGCTCTTGTGGATGATATCGGGCGACACAATCTTCAGCACCACCGGGAAGCCCAGCTTCTTGCTTGTCTCGATAGCCTCATCCTTAGTCTTAGCCAGCTTGGTCTCGACCACCGGGAAGCCGGCTGAAGCCACGAGTTGCTTCGACTCCACCTCGGTGAGCACTGTTCTCCCGCTCTTAAGCGCACTGGTGATTATCTTGCTTGTCATCTGCAGATCTCCTTGGATAGGTAAGAAATATTGTTGCTGCCTCTTGGCTCTGCTATATCCTGTTTCCGCTAAAGACTAGTGAGCTATTTTAGCAGGTAAATCTGCGAAAGTAAACCGCCCCTACGTTTGAACAGACCTTACGAACTCGCTGTAATGAACCAGCTTGGCCAAGGCGTAAGCCGCTCTCCTCGGTTCGGGATACACAGGGACGTTGCTTTTCTCCATGAACCTGAGCTCGCCCCTGGCCCAACCCTGTGGGATTGCCCCGCAAATCACCGTGGGTTTGCCTCCATCAGCTATTTCCTTGAGAAGGATGTCGGCGACCTTCTTATCCCTGACATCGTCGTCGAAGGGAGGTCCTGTGAAAGCAACGAGCATCATGTCCACGTTCGGGTCTCTGGCTACGATTCTAATTGCTTCTTTTATGTAATGGTCGGGGGAGAGGGCTGCTATCAAACCCAGATCCACCGGGTTGGTTACGCTTGTGCCCACGCTCTCCGCAACCCCTGCAAGCTGCTTCTGCGTCTTAACTGTCAGCCCGGGTATCTCCATCCCATACTCTGTGCACGCATCCGTAGCGGTAACAGCCAGCCCTCCCGGCGTGGTGATGATGCCCACCCCCTTCCCCTTCGGGTGGGGCAGGTAGTGCAGCGCCAGCAAGGCGTCCTTCATCTGCTCGAAGCTGTCCACGGAGATTATGCCGCTCTGGCTGCACAGAGCTTTCCAGATAGCGGTGGGCACGGCAAGCGTGCCGGTGTGGGAGGATGAAGCCCTTCTCCCCTCGTCGGTATTGCCGCCTTTGAGCACGATGATGGGCTTTTTCGGCGATATCTCGCGGGCAACGCGTAGAAGTCTCCTGCCGTCCCTTATCCCCTCCAGGTAGGCAACGATTACCTTCGTCCCTGCGTCCTGCCCCAGATACTCCAGGAAGTCCACGCAGGTGAGGTCGCAATCGCTGCCGCAACTGACGCCCTTGCTCGGCTTGAGACCTGTTTCAGCTATGGACATGAGCAGGTAGAAAAACAAAAATCCGCTGTGCGATATTACGCCTACAGGTCCGCTTTCTTTGGGGAGAATGGCTTGTGGGATGAGCTTGGCTGAGGGATTGTAGGTGCCTACGCAGTTCGGTCCAATGAGCCTAGTGCCTCCCCTGCGGGCGATTCTCACAACCTCCTCCTCGAACTTCCTGCCCTCCGTACCGCTTTCGCTGAATCCTCCAGTGTAGAGTATCGCCCCTTTAACCCTTTTGTCCGAGCACTCTTTCAATATCCCGGGCACCGCCTTTTTGGGCACGGTCAGCAAAGCCAGGTCCACCTCTCCAGGTATATCCCTGATGCTGCGGTACACCTTCACGCCCAGAATCTCACCCCCCTTGGGGTTGACGGGGTAGACCTTCGAGAAACCAACTTCGAGCAAGGTGCTCAGCACCAGGTAGCTCACGTTGGTTATTGCCTCGGAGATACCTACCAGCGCCACCGATTTGGGGGAGAATAAAGGCTCGAGTTGTCCTTTGATGCTTCTCATCTTCTACTTCGTTTCGCCCTCCTCCTGCCTTCGATGAACATAAACCTCCATACCGGTTATCTTCCAGATGCCGTCCGCCTTGCGAAATTTATAGTAATGCATGCCCTCGGAGAAAGCTCGCTCCAGGGAAGGCTCGCCGGTCTCTGCATTGATAGGATATCCATAGTGCATATAGTAATCCCTGGCAGTGGCTGTATCGCCCGTAACCTCCGCCAGAATGTTCGTAATACTGCTGAACCTTCTCTTTTCCCTGTTGAATATAGAGACCTCGGCGAATTCCGCCAGAGCCTTCTTCCCCCTGAGGTCTATATTGTACTGAGGCACAGTGTAGTGTATATCGTCGCTCCAGATGCTGAGCCAGCGGTCTTTATCCCCCAAGTCCATTGCCCAAGCCAGGGTCTTCACCAGATGCTCTAGCTCAATTACGTCGGGCAGCTTCATCAGCTTATCTACCCTGGCATCCAGCTTTCTAACATCGGTCTCCACCCTTTTCGCCAGGCGGTTCAGCATCGTCCTCAAGTCGCTAAGGTCTTCCATGCCATCTCCTTATCAAAAAAGCATTCAGCCCTCAGTTTTCCTATCAACTGACTGCCGAGTGCCGAGAACTCGATTTCCAATTCATTCAGGTTTATTCAGGATTTGGGATTTAGAATTTGCCTTGAGGCATCGCTAGGCTCGTGCATCCTCTGTCGGCGGTTTGTGAGACTTGCGGGCAATCGTCCGGAAATGGAAGCCATAGACAGCGAGAGCAATGGACATCGGGAAAGAGCGAGGACGCTTCAGTAGAGTTGAAATAAAGAATCTCCAGAAATACACCCTGTCTCTGTCCTGAACACCCAAAACCCACATGGACTTGATGAGTGCACGTATATGCCGGAATCGCAGCTGAGGAAGCCCTTTTCTTTTCCTCGGCTTGTACTCCTTAAGAAATATCTTCACTCTCTTGTAAAATTGCTTGGATGAATAGATAGTGGTCAAGACATGCCTGTAGCCGTTAATGAGCTTCTCATGGCCCATTTTGGGGACGAAGTTCAT
>CAYHAX010000136.1:0-2440 GCA_964354695.1 uncultured Dehalococcoidia bacterium | reverse complement strand
GGCAATATAACGTCCGTAAAAGGCGAATAAAGAGATGTTAGCCGAATGACCGACCTCGGACTACGGGCATGCTGTGCCCCTACAGTGTTGAGACGAAGGGCTTTTTGTCCTGCTGGCAGATGAGCTGGATGACGTGGCGGCCTGTGTAGAGGGACGGCGGCACGCCGCCAGCACCTACCCATTGACCAGCCATGTAGAAGTTCGCCAGACCGGGCAAAGTCCTTACCGCGCTACCCATGACAACCTCTTGTGTCGGTATCCAGCCCATGTAGGCTCCCTTGTAGTTCATGGTGTAGCGCCAGGTGGTATAGGGCGTGGATACATCGGTCATCTCCACCTGCGACGAGACACCGGGATAATATGCCTCCAGCCGCTTCAGCACTTCCTCTGCCACCCGTTTCTTCTCCGCCTCGTAGCGGGGCCGATTCTTCTGCAAATCGTTCCAGTAGTCCCACTCCGTCTCAAACATGGCTTGGATGACCGTCTTGCCCGGCGGGGCGAACTTTGTGCCGTAGTTAAAAATCCGCAAAGAGAAGCCGGGAACCATCTGACTTCCTATAGTTATGGGGTCCTGCAGCACAATGATGCTCAAGTGCGGTTCCTCCTTGAACTCTCGCGCTACTCCATAGCTGACCATAACTGTAGGACGCACCGGCTTCCAATTTTCGTAGCGATTCTTAATCTTCTCGTCCACATATCGCCCGCCCAGCATCTTAAAAATGGTGCTATAGCCATCGGCGGCGGAGACTACTATGTCGGCGCGGTGTATGCCGCCGTCAGCCAAGCGTACCCCCACAGCACAGTCGTTTTCCACCAGAATCTCTTCCACAGTTGCCTTGCAGGTTACCTGGCCGCCCAGTTCTTTGAAATGCTTCTCGATAGGCAGGACGAAGTTGATGCACCCGTCTTTGAGCAAAGCCATTTGCCCATCAGCCACAAACGCCAGTACCGAAAGCACAAACCAGACCGGCACCTCCGGCAAAAACAGGTTCTCGATGAACAATCGCAGCCAAGGGTCATGAATAGACTGCACATAATCAGAGATAGGGCGAGTGTATTTGCCAGTGTAGTATCTGAACATGCGGCGCATCTTCCACAACATCTTGAGTTTGTCGCAAATACCCATAAGCTCCTGAGGCTTGTTCATGCCCATATCGCCCATGTCGCAGCCCTGCATGGCTCGGGAGCCTGCGACCAGCTCATTTATGATGCGTGCATCATCCGGCGAGAAGGCTTTCAACTCGCGTGCCAGCCGTGCCAAATCCTTAGTTACATCCAATCGGCGTCCGCTCTTCTCGTCTATGAAACGTCCGTAGGAATCCATATCCACCAGGGTATTAGGCTCTGCTGTGCCCAGCTCGCGGTACATATCGTAGGTTGACTGCCCTGGCTTGGCGCCCATGAGGAAATGGATGCCTCCGTCAATCAAATAGCCCTTGCGTTCCCACCAGGCTGCCACGCCCCCAGGCTTGCTGTTGTGTTCGAATATATGAGCGCGGTAGCCGTTAGTTTGAGCGTAGACTCCAGCGGAGAGTCCAGCCAGCCCGGCGCCAATGATAATTATGGATTTCTCAGACATGCTCTCCTCCTTTTTCAACCCCCTGTATCCCCCAATTTTGGGGGAAAGGGCGCATAACTATGCGCCCCCACATCCGGGAATACTCCCCAATTCACAAACAACTCTTATGAGCTTTACTTTCGAGCCAGGACAATCTCTACAGGCAGACCCCACATGGACATCACGGTTACATCTTCCACTTTGAATCCAGCCTCCTGCAACGCCTTACTGCCAAAGATGGGACGGCAATCTACGTAACTGGGGAATCTACAATGGAACCACTCGTAAAGTCGCAGCATCATGCCGGGATTGCCCACTCTGGACATCGCCACAACGCAGATTCGACCCTCTTTTTTGAGGACTCTTTGACACTCTCCAAGAACATTGGGGATCTCTGGTGTATCGAACAGCTCCAGAGTGAAGCTTATTAATACTGCATCGAAGAAATTCGGCTCGTAGGGAAGCTGAGCGGCGTCGCCACACTGCAGCCTAACCCTGTCCGCAAGCCCTGCCTTCATAACTTTAGCTCGAGCGACTTTGCACATGCCCTCCGATATGTCCAGTCCGCAGACCTTACCGCGCTCGCCCACAGCCTGTGCCAGGGGCAAAAGACCGTGTCCGGTGCCGAATCCTATCTCGAGAACCTTCTCACCTTTCTCAGCAGCCAGCTTACGCAAGCCAGCTTCTCTGTACTTCCTCTCGAAGCGGCTGAGGAGGTCATAGCATTTGCTCAGCCGGTTGTAGCTGGCTCTGGCTTCCTCTTTAGACCTAGTGACCCTGGTTATCTCAGATTTACTACGGGACATATTATCAACCCCATGTTGCACCTAATTACCACACATTCTAGCATAGCCCTCATGCTAAAACACTATAGTCTCGACG
>CAYHAX010000135.1:0-4349 GCA_964354695.1 uncultured Dehalococcoidia bacterium | reverse complement strand
TCTGGCTCGGGCTGGCTTTCAGCGGGTTCGCTATATCGCAAATCCCGCTTATGCTCATTATCAGCAGGCTGTCCGACAGGTTCGGCAAGCGGGTGTTCCTCTGGCTGGGACTTCTGATTTTTGCTATAGCGGCAGCAGGCTACTTCTGGTCCCCTACGTATAAAGAGCTGGTGTTCTTCCGTGTCTTCAGCGGGGTCGGTTCAGCGATGGTGATACCAACGGCTTACGCGTATGTGGGAGAGCTGTCGCCCCGTGGCCATGAGGGCAGATACATGGGGCTGTTCAATATAGCGATGATAGCGGGATTCGGAATCGGACCGATGCTGGGAGGTATTGTGTATGACAGGCTGGGCATGGATGCCACCTTCATCAGCATGGGTATCTTGAGCTCTCTGGGCGCCGTTGTCGCTTTTTTCTTCCTGCCCGGTAGAAAGTCATCACTCCCTGCAGAAGCGCACAGAGACGTTTCCACCCCGTACGCCGTGATGCTGAAGGATAACACGATACGTGGCATTATCACCTTTCAACTGGTAATGGGCCTCAGCTACGGCGCCGTGGTTGCCTTTCTGGGTATCTTTATGACCTCGGAGCTGGGAACGACTCTCACCCTGGTGGGTATCGTGATGTCGGTGCGGGCGATACAAAATGGAATGTTGGCCTATCCCTTTGGCTGGCTGTCGGACCGGATGAACCGGGTCACTCTGGCCAGCGTCGGCCTTCTGGTCGTTGGAGCTTGCACCCTTTTTATACCCTGGGCTGGCAGTTTCGCCCTGCTGGTGGTGGTGTTTGTGATTTTGGGCACATTCGAAAGCATGGCTTCGCCCTCTATTAATGCCATAACAGTGGAAAAAGGCAGGGTGCTTGGTATGGGTTCGGTGATGGGCGTTTTCAATACGGCAATGTCTGCGGGGCTGCTTATCGGTGCTCTGGCAGGAGGCGCCATAGACGATTCCTACGGTACCGCATGGGTATTCCGCTATGCCGCAATATTTGCGTTTGCCGGCGTGGTCATGTTCAATGTGTTCATGCGGAGAAAAGCTGTGGCATCTTAGAAAATAGGTTCGCAGGCTTCCTCTCTTTGACTATGGGCTTTACCCTCAACACCTGCAGAGGTTATAATAAGGTTCGTTAGCACAGAGTGGTGCACGTTGGCGATTTGCGCCATGATGCTGACGACGCACTCTTAATTTTTGTGTTCTTAATCAACCTGAGATTACTGATTAATAAAGGTGTCAGGAGTCTATATGGATATACTAAAGCAAATCAGATATGAACCGGCTAAAGTTGCAGGTGGGTACACAGACCGGATACTCAGGGTTGACCTGGGCACGCGGGAAATCTCTATACAAGAACTGCCGCCTGGTTTTAAGAACAAATACGTCGGCGGCCGGGGATATGCTCTGAAACTGATATGGGACAGCACAACACGGGAAACCCGTTATAACAGTCCTGAGAATATTCTGGTAATGGCTAGCGGGCCGCTCGGCAATGAACCCGGTTTCCCAGGGACAGGCAAATTCATAGTCGGCACTATCTCGCCCCTAACAGACACGTTTATCGATTCCAATGTGGGGGGACACTTCGCGCCCCTGCTTAAGCTCGCTGGCTTCGATGCAGTGGCTGTTTCCGGGATATCCAAGAGAGATGTGGTAATTCTGGTTGATGGTGATGAACGAACCATCAGCATAGCTGCTGCACCTGCCTATGGCGAGGAAATCGATAAAGGAGCCCTCTCTTTCGGCCAAAGACTGCTGAAAGATGTCAAGAGTGGAGAATATAGCGACTCCGTTGCTGCCGTAACGGTAGGGAACGGCGCGGCCAATGCCAGGTTCGGAATTATCAACAGCCTGTTCTACG
The DNA here is from genome assembly GCA_964354695.1 of uncultured Dehalococcoidia bacterium. Classification (GTDB taxonomy): domain Bacteria; phylum Chloroflexota; class Dehalococcoidia; order SZUA-161; family SZUA-161; genus CAYHAX01. The sequence continues at coordinate 2,492 of CAYHAX010000135.1, read as the reverse complement.
ATAAAAGGCGAAACCGAATTCGCTCCAAGCAAGCTGGCAGGGGCGGTACAGGAACCGTAATGAAATTCAAGGGGCTTCGGGCAATTATTGCATGCTCCAGCCTGCCCAAGGCAGACGGTAACTACGCTGTAGACCGAGAAGGTGTACGCAACGCAGGCTCTCAGTTGAAGGAGGTCGTTTCGAAATCCGACCCTCAACAGCTTCATCTGTCAGCATGGGGAACCACGATTCTATCCGAGTACATGGATAAATTCCATCTTCTCCCGATAAACAACTACCAGTACGGGCAGAGCCCTGAATCATCGCGTCTCTTTGCCCGTGTCTTCCTTGACAGGTATTTCAGCAAGAAGATCCCCGACGGGTGCTACTATGGGTGCAATCTCGCATGTGCCAAAGGCGCTGAAAATGTCGATCTGACACGCGGCCCGCGGGCAGGGCAGAAGGTCAGCATCGACGGGCCTGAATATGAGACTGTGGGCGCAGTCAGTTGCATGGGTATCTTCGACCCCCATTTTGTTATGGAATACAACTGGTACTGCGATGAATACGGACTGGATACCATCTCCACAGGCGTGACAATCTCATTCTTTATGGAGTGCTTCGAACGCGGATTTATAAGCGCTCGTGATACAGGTTACGAATTGAGGTTTGGCAATATTGAGGCTGCGAGCAGGCTGTTGCATGAGATCGGCAGCGGAGAAGATTTCGGCAAGGTTGCAGGCCAGGGCGTAGCCAGGGGCAAGAAATGGGTCGCTGATAGGTATGCTGCCCGAAATAATACCTCTGTAAATGCAGTCATGACTGAACTGAACAAATTCGGCATGGAAGTAAAGGGGCTGGAGTTTTCCATGTACGTCAGCAAAGAATCACTTGCTCAGCAGGGCGGATATGGCTTCGCTCTCAAAGGGCCTCAGCATGACGAAGCATGGCTTATCTTTATAGACCAGGTGCACAAGGAACTACCGACCTTTGAGCACAAGGCAAATGCGCTTAAGTGGTTTCCCCTGATACGCACATGGTTCAACGCCACGGGGCTCTGCAAGCTCCCCTGGATAGACGTGCGCAATCCGGAGGCTGCTAAGACTAGTGAGCCGGCAAAGAATCTCCCCACGCTGGCCTATTACGTAAAGTACCTCAATGCGACAACGGGAAGTAACAAGACGTTAGAAGATGTCCTGAAGGACTCCGAAAGATTGTACATCCTGCAAAAATTGATCAACGTGCGTCAGGGGAAAGGTACCCGAGCCAGCGACCAGATTCCTCTGAGAGCCATGGGGCCTGCCTACTTCAATGAATACCAATCGCGAGCCGAATATTATGATGAATGGCTAACAAAACAGCTTGGCAACGATAAGCTCCCGGCCAGCCCTGAACAACGCCATAAACTTCTCATGGAAAAGAGGATGCAGGCCTATCAGCAGCTCTGCGACATTGTCTACCAGGAGAAAGGATTCACATCCGACGCGATACCGAAGCGTGAGGTCGTGGAAAAATTTGGACTGATGGACGAAAAGGCAAGCCGACTACTCAAGGAATTCGGCGTGTGATTTAGCCAAGAAACCAAGGAAACACTGACTTGAACGTGACCTGCACGGGGCAGAAGATGAAGGTCTCAATTCACTTCTTCGGAACGCAACGCACGATAACGAAAACAGATAGCATACATATGCCCATAACGGAGAGGACGTGCGTGACCGATGCTCTGGAATACGTCAGGCAGCAGTATCCCGAGCTCCCTCTGGCTAAAGAGACGGTCCTGATAACCGTCAATCATGAAATGGCAACTCTCGACACCGTGCTAAGGGCAAATGACATTGTGCTATTTCTACCCTTTATCAGCGGAGGCTGACGACATCCCCCGCAAAACCAGAGAAACCAACTCAAGGCTGGAAGGTCTTGCAGTTGATACTCTGTCTCCCGAAAGTAAGTCCGTAGTAAAGGCTGGAGTTGGGTCAATATCTCGGGATGTATATCACTAGAAGGGAGTGTTCTCGGCTATCTGACAACTTGTTATCTGAAAAGATAGACGAGTTATGCTGTAATGAGGCATTCGGTACGCTGAGGTCGGTGGTTCAAATCCACTCGCCCCGATTCTCTATTTTCCCACGTTGGTCTCAAGGGTAATTTCAAGCGCGGAAGAAGACCCTGCCGAGCAGCGGACTCTCCACGAAGATTGCTCCTTCCGGGCAGTTTTCTTGGCAGCAGAAGCAGCGTATGCATCGGTCATATTTATGCGTTGGTGGCTTCGATCTATTCCCGGCGTGCCAGTCAACAGCTTTGGGTTCCACCGGACACATCCTGACGCATATGCCACAGACAGTGCATTTGGCCTTGTCGATAGCCGGCCTCTGGCATACTCGATTCTTAACGAAGGTTCTCGCTCGGCTTCTGGTACAGGGCGTGGGGGCAGTGCGGATCACTTCGAAGCTAGGGTCAAGGAAGGACTCTATGTCTTCGCCGACTATCTCGATGTTCTCGCTATGATATGTTCC
>CAYHAX010000134.1:0-3615 GCA_964354695.1 uncultured Dehalococcoidia bacterium | reverse complement strand
TAGTAGTTGTCATGTTTAATCAGCTAGAATGCTCAATATAAGTAAATTCTAAATCCGAATTTCTATAATGTGCCTCAAAACTATCTAAGGGGTAGATTCGGCTGATTAAGCCTTCTACCCCTTAGATATAAAGCTACTTAGACTTTCCAGTTCTCCTTGAGGTAGCCGCCCACGGCCATGGCCTCGCGAGGACCCACCATTATCTTCCAGCCTTGCAGCGCCTCCTCGAGCTCTCCCCTCAGCACCGCCACCCCACCGGGTATTAACAGGTTCTTGTGGCTTATCTTCTCCTCAGCCTTCTGGTTCTTTACCGACTTGGCTATCTTATCGGCATCGAACTTGCCCGCAGACCATGCGGTGAGCACCGATAGCCCCTCAGTGTCGCACACCAGCAGCCACGATGCCCAGCCCGCTGCCTCCAGCTCTCCAGCGATGGAGAAGTAGGTCAGCGAGAAGTTGGTGGTTACGCAGAGCGGACTCGTCGGCTTGGGCTCCATGATTTGATACAAACCCGGCTTCATCTGAATCGGCTTCTGTGGGTCGGTGTAAACATTGAGCCGTAGCGTGACCAATGCATAAGCCGTGGCGGGCGAGAAGTGGTCAATCACAATGATGCCGCCGTATTTCGCTATGTGCTGTCCTGCCAGTACCGCTTCCTCCTCCGCAGATGCTGCGCCCTCGCAGGGGAAAGAGATTAAGGGATAACCAGCAGGCTCGAAGCGCTTATTTAAAGCTAATCTGCGAAGCTGTGTGAAGGTGACTAGAGTATCGCTGAAGCCTCTGACGCCGGGGTCGAGGATAAGGTCTTCTACACCGGCTTTGCCTGCCTTCTCCGAAAGTTCGGCAAGCTCGTTCAACCCATCCGAGCTGCGCACACACAGCGGACAGGCGTATTTCTTGGCAAGCTCCACCATCTTGTCTATGTTTTCCTTGGTGGCGGCGTAGATGGCTGGCTTCGCCTTGGCGACCTTCTCCAGCGCTGCGCTAATGCTGTCTGGGTTCGCTGCCATTAAGACCAGCGGCAAGGTGGTCTTGGCGCTGACTGCCTCCACGCACTTGGCGAAGGATGCTGCATTTCCGGAATCGTCCTGTACAGCTATGCCATCGATGCCGAAGGTCAACCCCACGCGGTCTACCTTGTAGTTGCTGACCTCCTCAGCCGTCTTGGCGGCTTTCTCTGCGCCAGCGGAGTCCTTTACCCTCACCACCAACCCGGGACGATGGAAGAAGGTCTTCTCATGGCGGAACAATACTGTCTCGTTGCCGACCTCTAGCTTCTTATCCCCGACGCCCACAGTCACCAAACGAATCGGTGGCTTGGAGGCGGCTACGAGTGCCTTCTTGGCTTCGTCGGTTACATATTTACATGCAGAAAGCTCTGCTTGGCTTGCCGCCAGCTTCATGGCGAATGCCAGGCAGGTAGGCTGATTGCATTCCTTGCAGTTCGTCTTGGGAAGGAATTTGTAGATTTGAATACCTGTCAGTGCCATTTTTCCAGCTCTCCTTTCCTCTATTTCTTACCCATCAGCTTCCCGATGGTGGCCTTCATCCGCTCCACGGACTTGGGGTGCAGCATGCTGACTATATCGCTGCCGGCATTAAGCACGGTTAGAGCAGTCAGCTCCTCCCAGATTATGCCTCGCTCCTCCACCGAGCCCCAGGCTGCTGGAATCCCCTGGCTCGCTTTAGCTTCCTTCTGCCTCCAGGCTTCTACACCCGAGTGGCTCAGGACGGGCATGCAGACCATGGCATCGCCGCCGAGGGCAGCCAGCCTCACACGCTCGCGGATGGAGAGGGCATACTCTAATCCGTATCCCAGCGCTCCTGTATCCAGGTCCATGATGATTGAGTCCGCAGGCACACCTATATCGGTGAGCAGGATGTTAAGCTGTTTGGCCAGGTTTATGTCCAGCGGGCTCTTGGCTATAGCAACGTGTCCGTCAGAGATACAAACCGCAGCGATGGTGCGGTAGTTCTTCTCCTCGCTGTTGCCTAATCCAATGCGCTGTCCTCGCGCTGCCTCAGAGGCTGCCACCAGAACAGCATTATCCTTCTCCGCAACGCCAGGTCCAATGACAATGAGCGGCAGGTCGACTGCCGCCAGCACCTTATCCACGTTCTTCTTGGCTTCGTCGGCGCTGGTGTTGCCCGCCTCCGGGTGGGCGCTTGCCAACCTCAGCACTATGAGCTCAGCGCCGAATTGAGCGGCCTTTTTAGCCCAGGTCGCCGGGTCTTTCACCGCATCGCCCCACGCAGAGAGCAAGATCGGGGACCAGCCGGTTGGCTCTTTATCCTGTATCTCTATAGCCACCTTTGGAGGGTGGGGAATAGAGCCCTCGAAACTGAGGAAGGGCAGGGTGTTCTCGCCGCCCACGATTACCTCTTTTCTCTTGCCCCCTCCCAGTTTCACCTCTCGTATTTTTCCTGTCCATTTTTCGATGGGAATTTCGACTGGCATGCAGAAACCTCCTTTATCTAATGTGGAGCGTAAAACCTAATAAGCATAAAACAAGGGTCGAGTAAAGCGACCCTTGTTTTATGTGTAGAAACACTTTTCACGTCCTAGTCATATTAGCCTATAATCGGATCCATGCTCAGAGCAGGATGCTTCCTCTCCTCAAGCCACGGTAGCAACTGCTCAACCGTGGTAATCTGGCTGCCATCGGCTACCTTATCCATCAGGTCCGGAACGCCCTCGCGCTCGCAAGCGGCTTTCAGTTCCTCTGCCAGTTCCTCCTTCAGGTTCTTGGACATCCATACCAGCCTCTTGATGCCGCCCTCGGTCGGGATGAACTTCTTGCTGATAACGTAAGTCTTGCCGTGACCCATCATTCCCGGTGTCTGCAAGCCGCCGCCGACCGTGCTCATCAGTGTGGTGAATGTCATGCCGCAGGGTGACATCCCGTAGTCATCGCGTGACACTACCATGACGCCGTTGGCCTCGGGTATGACCGCCATGACGCACTCGCAGCAGCCGCAGGTGGTCAGCGGAGCATCCATCAGCGAGTAGATGGTGAACCTCTCCAGTTTCTTTTGAGAGTGCTCATGGATGAACTGGTTCACACCTTCCCATTCGCCGGTCTTCTCGCTAATCACTTTACCCTTGGGCACCGGCTGGTTGGGCCCGGCGGGTTTCATCTCGTGGGCTGCTCGGCAGTCGAGCCAGCTATAGGCACCGCACAATCCCACGCGCTCTGGATTGATGACACAGACATGTGTGGGAGCGAAGGACTGGCACAATGTGCAGCTATAGAAGGTGTCCACAGCCTCATCGCTAAGCCCGGCCATACGGGCATTCCGCTCTCGATAAACGGCGCGGGCTTGCTCGAACAGCTCTTTCACCTTGGCAGGCTCGCTGTAGACCGTTACCTGTACCTTATCCACAATGGCGCCGAAATCATTTTTCAGACAGGTATGTAAAACGTCGCCTAAGTGCCGTAGCTTCAGCCCCTTGGCAACTGCGTTTTTGTGAATTCGTATCCATGTGATGTCTCTCTGCCCCTGGTGGGACACACCCTCGGCGCCGTTCATCATGTGGTGAATCTGTCGCTCCAGCACCGACTCGAAGTCTTTCTGCATCTTGCGCCCGGCTACATCCACCACGATGCCCAGCGG
>CAYHAX010000133.1:0-7683 GCA_964354695.1 uncultured Dehalococcoidia bacterium | reverse complement strand
GAAGCCCGCAACATGGCGGACACCATGGTTTACACAGCGGAGAGAACGTTGCGCGATCTGGGCGACAAAGTTCCCGCTCCGGTAAGGAGCGATGTGGAGAGCAAGGTATCGGCGTTGAAGTCAGCGTTGCAGGGCGGCGATGCCCAGCAGCTCAAGCGCCTGACCCAGGAGCTATCCGAAGCGATGCAGAAAGTAGGCGCAGCGGTATACCAGCAGCAGGGTGGCGCAGGCGGACCCGGGGCGCCTCCACCGCCTCCAGGCGGCGGAGAGGGACCCAGCAAAAAAGACGAAGGCACTGTAGAGGGTGAGTTCCGCGAGGTGTAACCAGGCGCATAGCTTTCAGTGTTAAGAAAGGCGGGGTCGAGGCCCCGCCTTTTTCACATCCCCCTTTCCCAAAGGGGGGAGTGACATGTACCTACACCATACCTACACCATACCTACCCCAACAGCGCCCTGTAGTGCTTCACGCTGTCAGTGGAAATGATTGGAACTAGATAGCTCATTTGCAGAGCAACCTTTTTCGGGTATACCCAAAAGAAGTACCCCCAACGGGGGTTGTACCAGGAATATTATTGTGCCCATACTATGTGTATCGTGGTGAAATATCTCCATTGTAATCTAACTAATAAGGTATCCATGCCCAAGGAGTGAATTTCGGCCGGGCAAATGGTGAAGAAGGAGGAGACAAAGAAGCTGGCAATTATCCTAGTGCCGCTGTTAATCCTTACGCTTGCTCTAAGTGCGATAGCTTGTGGCGGTGGAGGAGAAGAAACACCAAAATCTACCCAGACCCAGGCCTTAACCTCGGACTATGATAGTCCTCTCTATGGTATAAGAATCGCCTATCCTCAAGATTGGACTAAACAAGAGGGACTTTTGGGCACTGTCGTGTCATTTCTATCTCCTACGAAAAGAGAGCCATATATAGCTCAAGAAAACGTTAGCATCAGGGTGGACGATTTGTCTACGCAACCAATGACGCTGAATGAATTTACTCAATTGGCAATCAGTCAGTTACAGCAAGTCATCACAGACTACCATATTATCGACTCGGGAGAGACCGCCCTTGCGGATAGACCTGCCTATGAAGTTGTTTTTACCGGTAAGCAGGGGCAATACACTCTGAAGTGGAGGCTGGCCTGGGCTGTGGAGAACAACAAGGCATATATAATCACTTATACTGCTACAGAAAGTAATTACGCCAATTATCAAGAAATTGTTGACCAGATGATCGACTCCTTTGAAATTTACTAGCTTTCCCTGGGATTATACCTCTTTAATTCAAGCAAAACTTGCTGATGGAAGGAGGACAAGAGATGGGAAAGCAACGAATAGGTCTCATAATTTTGTGTCTGGCTGCAACAGCGTCCTTACTAATATTGGGAGCATGTGCTGAGCAAACTCCCGCAGGCCCAAGTCCCACCCCAACCTCGAGTCCATTGGCAACACTATCAGAGCAGCCCGATAAGGCGACCTTCCAGAAATACTTCTCCGATATGGGATTTGGCAGAATGACACCTGATGCAAAGAGCCCTCAGGATATCCAGCGAAACGTGACTACTTTCACAGCAGGAGACCTGTTGACTCTCTACGGCACCGTCATTCAAGAGGTACAAGTCTCCGCCCAATATTATAGCGTTGCAACAAAGCAATCAGTCGATGCCCTGGCTTCCCCGATGCCACTGAAGTTTGGCGGATTTGCTAGCTCCAGCAACCGTACCCTGCCTGTGGGAAAGTACGAATGCAAAGTCTATGGTGGTGATGTGCTTGTAGCTGTATTTCCCTTTGAGGTTTTGGCTACTCTGACAACTACGGAAACCCCGACAACAAAGCACTATACTGGAGACACAGTCTCTTTTGACTATTCCGGCAATTGGGTAACCACAAGTCCAAGCAGTCAATATGCCATCGTAACCTTTATAGACCCGCAAGCAAAAACAGTCTCTGTTACTGTTGAAAAAAGGGCAACACCGTCTGGTTACACTCTGGAAATGTTCAATTATGAGTTGGTTATGGGTATGAAGCCCACTCAAATGATATCGGGGGGGTTCATGACCGTTGCCGGAGTATCAGCTTGCGATTCGGTCTTCAAAATAAATGATTCGCAGTTCAAGACGGTAAACCTGGAGAAAGACAGGAATCTGTATACTATACTCTGTAACGCACCGGCGGCAACATTTGACAATGCCCAGACAAGCTTCAATATGGTAATCAATAGTTTCAAATTCCAGTAGATCGGAACACGAACAGTTGAATTTTGTTCCAACAAGGATGGCTTGTAGACCGCTAACCTAAACCCCGCTCTGTAGTGCTTCGTGGTGGTCTTTAGCTCGATATCCGGAAGTCTGAACGGAAAACGCTGTGGTATATTGTATCCACTCAACACTAAAGAGGGCATGGTGGGATTAGCACCCCCGCTTTTCACTTTGTAACTTGCATTTTACACCTCTAAACTCCCCTTTCTCTCTGCGAACTCAGCGCCCTCTGCGGTGAACAGCGCACTCGTAATTTTCAACCTCACTTTCCGAGAAATTTCGGTTGACTTGAACTCGAAAGGCAGGTACACTTGAACAATACGGCTCGAAATAGCGGAGAATTGAGCTTTGAGTCAACAACGGTGGCAGATTTGCCCCTCTCTTTCCGCTGATGACCTGGCGCAGAGGCTTCAGCTTAAGCCCCTATTCCCTTCCGAGGGCAAGGGAAGCGCTGCCGAGCGCCCCGAAATTCACAACCTGCTCATTCAGTTGCTCCACAATCGCGGCGTCACCAACCCCGCGCAGTTCGAGCCTTTCCTTACCGCTGACGAAAGACTGGCTAACGACCCCCTTCTGCTACCCGACATGGACAGGGCGGTTACCAGGGTGCTCCGCGCCCTCCTGGGCGATGAGCTTATCGCTGTCTATGGTGATTTCGATGCTGACGGCATCACTGCCACAGTCCTTCTGGCGCAAGGCATCTCGGAGCTCGGGGGAAGGGTCATCTCCTACATACCTCACCGCGTTGATGAGGGGCACGGACTGAACATCGCAGCCCTGAAGAAGCTGAGAGAGCAAGGCGTTAGCCTGGTGATAACCGTGGATTGCGGCATCACCGGCGTCTCGGAGGTCGAGGGGGGGCAGAAGCTGGGGCTTGACATCATAATAACCGACCACCACGTTCCCCTTACCGATATCCCGCCCGCTTTGGCAGCCATCGACCCCAAGCGCACGGACTCAACATACCCGTTCTATGACCTGGCGGGCGTCGGCGTCGCCTTCAAGCTGCTTCAGGCTCTCTACGGGGCTACGCGCAGAGACGGCGGCTGGGAGAAACATCTTGATTTAGTTGCCTTGGGAACTATCGTGGATATGGTGCCCTTGCTGGGAGAGAACAGGTATCTGGTGAAGCGGGGGCTTGAGGCATTGAATAAAAGCCAGAGGCTGGGCGTGAGGCAGTTGGCGCTCAGCGCAGGGCTGGAGATGGGCAGAATCGATTCCGAAAACATCGCCTATATGCTGGGTCCCCGTCTCAACGCCAGCGGCAGGATGGACCACGCAGTCATCAGCTACGACCTTTTGACCACCGCTTCCCAGGAGCAGGCTCGCGAGCTTGCGGCTCTGCTTGGGGCAAGGAACATCGAGCGCCAGAAGCTGACCGCCGAATTTCTGAAGAAGGCGAGGGAGAAGCTGACCGCCGAAGCGGGGGACAAGCCCTTGCTCATGGTGGGGGGGAACGACTTCCCGCCCGGCGTGGCGGGGGTGGTTGCAGGCAGGCTTGCAGATGAATTCTACCGACCTGTGATTGTGCTCAACATAGATGGCGACGCAGTCAGGGGCAGCGCCCGCAGCATCGCTGAGTTCGACATTGTCTCAGCCTTCGCCGAGTGCCAGGACTTGCTCACCAAGTTCGGGGGACATTCCCGTGCGGCGGGCTTCGTCACGCCCAAAGCCAACATGGAGCAGCTTAGCAAGAGGCTTCTGACTTTAGCGGCGAGCAAACTGGCGGATGTGGATTTGCGTCCCTCGCTGGTCATAGATGCTGTGATACCGCTCTCCTCCCTGGGCAAAGAGACCTACAAGGTTTTAAGCAAGCTCGAGCCTTTCGGTCAGGCTAATCAGTCGCCGGTCTTCTTGAGCCAGAAGGTGAAGGTGGTGGACTCCCGTACCGTCGGTGGCACCGGCAAGCATCTGAAGCTTAAGCTGCGCGACGGTCAGGTTACCTGGGATGCCATAGCCTTCGACCTGGGGGACCGCCAGTTGTCCTCATATCTCGACATCGTTTTCAATCTGGAAGTTGAGAACTGGAACGGAAGGGAGCAGCTTCAGCTCAACATCCTCGACTTCCTCCCCATAGCCTGACCTCGATTCCCTGAGAGTTAGCCTTATGAAACGGTTTCTGGCGCTCCTGCTGATTATCTCAGCCCTGCTTCTGAGTTGCGTACCCGTCACCGAAGAAGGCGTCAGGGTGGTGCGGGTCATAGACGGCGACACCATCGAGATAGCAGGCGGCGCTCATGTCAGATACATCGGCATGGACACCCCCGAGACCTACCCCGAAAAGGAGCCCTACGGACCTGAAGCGAAGGCAAAGAACATCGAGCTGGTGGAGGGCAAGCTGGTCACGCTGGAGCAGGATGTCAGCGACACCGATAGATACGGAAGGCTGCTGCGCTACGTCTATGTAGACGGCGTCTTCGTGAACGGCGAGCTGGTGCGTCTGGGCTACGCCCGGGCTGCGGCTTACCCGCCGGACACCAGATACCAGTGGCAGCTCGAGCACCTCGAGAAAGAAGCCAAAGCGGCCAAACTGGGTATCTGGGCAGAGTAAGGGACTCGACGCCTTACTTCTAAGCCTCACGACAAGCCCACCTCTAACGATGCTCTGGACAAGCCCTGGGCTAGCCCTGGACAGGTGACCTTCGATAATCCTTCGGCAAGCTCAGGACAGGCTCCCTGCGAACGGGGCGGTCCCCCCCTCTAACTCTCTCCCTCAAGGGGAGAGAGGATTTGGCGCCGGGGTCTGGATTCCTGCTCAAGGCAGGAATGACATATTGTCTGCCCTTAGACAGGTTCTGGCCCCCCCCTGCAGGGGAGGGGAAGAAAGAAGTGGGCCCACTTTTTCTTCTTAGAAGGCGTTGAACAGTCTTATGAATAAGTGTAGAATAGGGCCAGCTTACCCGAGGTGATAGGGGATGAAGGTGCCGCGGTGCAAGGGGACGCGCGATTTGCTGCCCCAGGATATGGCGAAGTTCCGCCGTATTGAATCTGCGTTCAGGGATTGCTGCCTGGGCTGGGGCTATCAGGAAATACGTACGCCCGTTCTGGAATATCTGCACCTGTTCACCTCCGCGGGGGCGCTCTCCCCGGATATGCTGGGCAGGGTTTACTCCTTCCTGGACTGGGATGGCTGGAGCGGGGAGCGCGTGGCGCTGAGACCCGACGGCACTATCCCCGCCGCCCGACTTTATGTCGAGAACTTTCAGAACCTGCCCGTAGCCAAGCTCTTCTACCTGGAGAATATGTTCGCCTTCGAGGGCACGGGCAAGGAGTCGCGGGAGCGCTGGCAGTGCGGCGCCGAGCTTATCGGCGTGAGCAGGCTCGAGGGCGATGTCGAGCTTATCTCGATAGCGCTGGAGGCGATGGAGAGGCTGGGCATGAAGCATGTGCAGCTTCGGCTCGCCCATGCCGGAGTGCTCAAGGCTTTCCTGAATAAGCTGGGGTTGAGCGGGGAGAAGGAGGCTGAGGCGCTGGAGCAGGTCTTCTCGGGGAACCTCGATGTGCTGGGCGCTCTGAAGGGGAAGAAGCCTGGGATGGAGAAGGCTCTGCAAATGCTGTTCGGCGTGAAGGGAAGCACGCCGGGGTTTGTGGAGAACCTCAGGGGCACTCTCGCGCCGTCAATCCCCGAGCTTGCGCCCTGTCTCGACGAGCTGTCCAGGATCGCCAGCCTGTTGACAGGGCTGGGCTTCAGCTATCAGATAGATTTCACTTCGGGCAGGGGCTTCGAGTACTACACAGGCATCATCTTTGGATTCTATAGCGGGGGGCGCAGGCTGGGTGGAGGGGGCAGATACGATGAGCTTATCCCTCTGGTGGGGGGCAAGAATGTCAGCGCCTCCGGCTTCGCGCTCTATATAGATGAGCTTATGGGCTTGGTCAAGGACGCGCCTGTGCGGGAGAGGATTCTGGTGAGGGCTAAGGATGCCGAAGGGCTCAAGCCCTCTCTGACAGTGGCTCGCTCGCTGCGGGAGGCGGGCTATGTCGCCGAGTTCGATTTGGGCTATAAAGATACTGCGGCTTTTCGCTGGATAGTGAATATGCGCAGCAGCGGGGGCATCGAGCTGCTGGACCAGCGCAGCGGCAAGAAGCAGCGCAGAGCCTCTGCCGAGGAGCTGAAGAAGCTATTGGAGGAGACGGGTTGAGAGTTAAGCTGGCTCTGCCCAAGGGGGAACTTCAGAATAGCACAGCCGAGCTGCTCAAAGAGTCGGGTTTCGCCGTCGGCGAGTACCGCGATGGCTCACGCTCGTATCGGCCCAGGTGCGAGTCCTTCCCTGCCCTCTTCCTCAAGGTGTTCCATGAGAAGGACATCGCAATTCAGGTGGCTATAGGGAACTACGACCTGGGCATCTGCCGGGTCGAGTGGGTGGAGGAACTGCTCGCCAAGTATCACAGCGACGCAGTGGTAAAGGTGCAGGACCTGGGCTACGGCAAGCGCAGCCTTTACGCTGTGGCAGCGGGGAATCGCTCCCTGGAGCAGTTGAAGAGCGGTTCCGACAGTCTGCGCATAGTCAGCGAATACCCCAATCTTGCGGAGAATTTCGCCCTGAAGCAGCGCCTGCGGAGGTTTCAGATATTCCCTGTCTGGGGGGCGGCTGCGGTCTACCCGCCTGAGAATGCCGAGATGGCTATAATTGCCGAGACTTCGCCGGAGAGGCTTCGAGAGCAGGGGCTTGCTCCTGTGGCGAAGCTATTGGAGGGCGGCGCTTGCCTTGTTGCCAACAGGGACAGCCTGGAGAAGAAAGCCCTGGGACGGCTTCTGTCGGCTCTTTCGGGCAAGAACGGAGGCGGTTCCGGAGATAAGGAGCCTGCAGCCAGCGAGGAAGGGGTTAGAACGCAGTATAAGGGCACAGGCAAGCCCGTGGTCTCTCTGGCTCTGCCCGACGGGCACCAGCAGCGCCACACTGTGGCTTTCCTGAAGAAGGCAGGGCTGGAAGTGGATGGTTATAATGTGGGCAGGGTTTTGTCCAGACCTCGGGTAGGGCTTGAGGGCGTGATGGTAAAGGTGGTCAGACCCCAGGATATGCCCCTTCAGGTAGCTAACGGGAACTTCGACCTGGCTATCACAGGCGTGGACTGGCTGCGAGATCATCTCTACAGGTTCCCCTCCAGCCCTGTGGCTGAGCTTTTGCCCCTGGGCTTCGGCAGGGTCAGGATTGTGGCGGTGGTCAGCAAGGACATGCCGGTTTCGGGCGCTGAGGATTTGAGAAAGATGAGACGGGATAGCGCTCTCAGGGTAGCTTCGGAGTATGTAAATATCGCCGATAAGTATGCTCACGACAACCACCTGGTGCCTTATAAGCTCATCCCTACCTGGGGTGCCAGCGAGGCATTTTTGCCTGAGGACGCTGATGTGCTCATCGAGAATACTGAGACAGGCTCGACCATCTCCAGGCACAACCTCAAGGTTATTGACACCTTGTTTGAGTCC